>NZ_JBWKZU010000016.1:0-82851 GCF_059424825.1 Acidovorax sp. GW101-11A03
ACCGCGCCCTCACCGCGGCTCATGACCTCGCCCGCCCGACCCAGACCGTCGAGCAGCCCCGCGTGCACCGGTCCGATCGGGGTCAGCGTCAGTGCGAGCAGTCCGGCAGCCCACAGCCTGCGCGGTCCGCACAGTCCGCGATGCGGTCGATGCATGTCGCATGCTCTACTGCTCTGCGTGGGCGCGCTGGCTGGCGAAGCCCTGGTGGCGCGGGGGATCTGGAACAGGTCGCGTAGCTGGCGGTCGTTGGGCATAGTGGCGTGGACTGGCGAGAAAGGGCTTTTGGAATCAGGTGTAGCGGATCACAAAGTCGTTGTCGGCAGCGCTCACGTCAATGCGGTCGATGCATTTCGCATCCACCGAGGCCTGCAGGAACTCCATCGCGAGGCGAGGGAGAAGGTTCTGGGTCAGGATCGCGTCAATCATGCGTGCCCCGGATTCGACTTCGCTGCAGCGCTCGCGGATCAGTTGCACCGCACGGTCGTCGAACTGGAACTGTGCGCCGTGGTTGGCCTGGATGCGGGCCTGGATACGGCGCAGCTGCAGTCCGATGATCTGCTCGAGCATCTCATCGGAGATGGGGTAGTAAGGCACCACCGTAAGGCGTCCCAGCAGTGCGGCGGGAAACTTGTCGAGCAAGGGTTGCCGCACGGCCTTGGCCAAGGCTTCTGGTGTGGGGGCCAGCTCCGGGTCACTGCACATGCCGGCTATCAGCTCCGAGCCGACATTCGAGGTCAGGATGATCACGGTGTTCTTGAAGTCGATGTAGCGACCCTCGCCGTCCTCCATCCAGCCTTTGTCGAACACCTGGAAGAACATTTCGTGCACGTCGGGGTGGGCCTTCTCGATTTCATCGAGCAGCACCACGCTGTAGGGCCTGCGCCGCACGGCTTCGGTCAGCACGCCACCTTCGCCGTAGCCGACGTAGCCTGGAGGCGCCCCCTTGAGTGTGGAGACCGTGTGCGCTTCCTGGAACTCGCTCATGTTGATGGTGATGAGGTTTTGCTCGCCGCCATACAGGGCTTCGGCCAAGGACAGCGCGGTTTCAGTCTTGCCCACACCGGACGGGCCCGCGAGCAGGAATACGCCGATGGGCTTGCTGGGGTTGTCCAGCTGCGCGCGGGCCGTCTGGATGCGGCGCGTAATGGCCTCCAGGCCGTGGCGCTGTCCGATCACCCGTTTTTCCAATGTTTGTGCGAGCGTCAGTACCGACTTCACTTCGTCGCGCACCATCCGGCCGACCGGGATGCCAGTCCATTCGGCGACCACGGCAGCCACGACACCGGCATCGACCACAGGATGCAGCAGTGGGTCATCACCTTGCAGGGCCTCAAGCTCATTGCGCAGCGCTTCCAGTTGTGATGCTGTGACGGTCGGTGCAGTGACGGAAGGCTCTGCCGGGGCGACGGCTTCGCCCTGCGTGCGGGCAAGGCGTGCCACCATCAACGCAGCCTCTGCCTGGACGATGCGCTGGGCAAGCTCGCTTTCGCGGCCCAACCGCTCGGCCAGCGTGCTGCGTTCCTGCTCCAGGCGCTCCAATGTGGCCGTCAGTTCGTCCTGGCGGCCCGCGTCCGCCAGGCCCAGTTCCGCTTCGCGCTGCACGACGTCGAGTTCCACCTGGAGAGCGTCTTGCTGCCGGGTGATCGCTTCCAGGCGCGCGGGTGTCGCTGTCAGGGCCATGGCGACGCGGGAGCAGGCCGTGTCGATGAGGCTCACGGCCTTGTCCGGGAGCTGGCGCGAAGGGATGTACCGGTGCGAAAGGCTGACGGCAGCCACCACGGCCTCGTCCGCGATCCGCACCTTGTGGTGAGCTTCCAGCTTGGCGGCCACACCGCGCAGCATGTGGGCGGCCTTGGGCTCATCCGGCTCGTGGATGTGCACCAGCTGGAAGCGCCGGGTCAGCGCTGGGTCTTTTTCGATGTACTTCTTGTATTCGGCCCAGGTCGTGGCGCCGATGGTGCGCAGCACGCCACGGGCCAGCGCGGGCTTGAGCAGGTTGGCAGCGTCGCCCGTGCCCGCCTGGCCACCGGCTCCGATCAGCGTGTGCACTTCGTCGATGAACAGCACGATGGGTGTGGTACTGGCCTGCACCTCGTCCAGCAGCGAGCGCAGGCGGTTTTCGAACTCGCCCTTCATGCTGGCGCCGGCCTGCAGCAGGCCGACATCCATGACGCGCAGCTGAACGCCACGCAGCGGCGGAGGGACGTCGTCCGATGCAATGCGCAGTGCCAGGCCTTCCACCACGGCGGTTTTGCCGACACCCGCTTCGCCTACCAGGATGGGGTTGTTCTGACGGCGGCGCATGAGGATGTCGATCATCTGGCGCACCTCCTCGTCACGCCCAGTCACCGGGTCAAGCTCGCCTTTGCGGGCGCGCTCAGTCAGGTCCACCGTGTATCGCTGCAGCGCCTCTTGCTTGCCCGCGCCCAGCGACGGCGTCGCACCGCTGGCCTCGCCGGGGCTTCCTTGCAGACCTGAGCCATCGGCCGCTTGCAACTTGGCCTCCGGCGAGTGCGGCAGCACCTTGGGAAATGCATCGCTCAACGCGGGTTCGTTGATCTTTTCCAGCTCCTTGGAGATGGACCGCAGCTCGTTGGCCAGTGCCCGGGTGCGCAGCATGCCCGACAGCCAGTAGGCGCTGCGGATCTGCGACTCGTTGAACATCAATGTGGCATAGACCCACCCGCGCTCGATCGACGTTTCGATCTGGTCCGAGAAGTCGGAGATCGATGTAGCGCCCCGGGGGAGCCGGTCCAGGCTGCGCAGCACATCGGCGGCGAGCTGCTCGGCATCGATTTCGAAGTGGCGGAAGATCCGCAGCAGGTCGGAATCGTTCTCCTGCAGCAGCTGGTGCAGCCAGTGCACCAGCTCCACGTAAGGGTTGCCCCGCAGTTTGCAAAACACGGTGGCGCCTTCGAGCGACTTGAAAAGCAGGGGGTTGAGTTTTCCGAACAGGGCAAGGCGGCTGATCTCTGACATGGGCGTGGTGACGGTGCGTTGAAGAGAAAAATGCTGGAAGGGTTGTGTGTGGGGCGGCCGCTAGCGGGTGGCCGCTGGCACTGTTCGGGCGATGACGCGGTGGCCGCGGGACTGGAACCAGCTTTCCGGGTCCAGGCGGAAGTCATTCGCGTCGCGGGGCGCAGGGCCATCGAGCATCCAGCTGGTCCAGCCCAGCCGGGTGCCACCGCCAAGGCGTGTGCCAGGCACTTCCTCCCGCTGCAATACGAGTTCGAAATCCCAGGCGTATTCGATGCCCAGGTAGTTGCGCACCCAATCCACCAGGGCCCTGAAATCGGGTTGGTCGGGCAGGAAACACTCGTACTGGGCGAGCGTCATGGGACCAATGCGCAGGCGGAACTTGCTTTGGGCGTCCGGCACCCGTGAACCGACCACCGTGTCCACGCCCAGTTGGGAGTTGCACGGCTGTCGCGACAGGCGGGTCTGTTGCGATGGTTCCAGTGCCAGGAAGTGAAGGCAGTACTCCTGCATCACTACCGGCACCCCGAAGTAGCTGCCGATGGCACGTTGCAGCCCTTCCGGGTTGCGGGTGGACCGCGTCATGTGCCCGGCCATGTGCAGCTTGGCGTGGTCTTGCACGGCGTCGCGCTGGCGCGCAGACGGCTCGCCGATCCCGATGAGGCTGGCCAGGTGTCGGCTGAACATGCTGTCGCCCGGCCGGTCGAGCGACACGGTGGGCTGGGCATCGGCCCAGGCGCGGAAGAAGAGCAGGAGCAGCCGGTGGTGGAAGATGTCGGAAAACCGTGCGAGCGTGGGGTCGTCGTACTGGCGCTGGCGCTCCCGAACATATTCCGTCAGGTGCGTTGGCATGGGCCCGTTGGGGCCGTAGAGGCCGAAGTTCCAGACCGTCAGGCGCTCTGGCTGGCCTGCGGTGGGGGGCAGGAGTTCTGCAATGGTCGCGGGCGCGAAAGCGAGCGACGGGTCCTGTCCCAGGCGGATGGGCTCGGCTTGCGGGCGGGCGGCGCGGCCCAGACGCGGCTGCTCGGGATGGTGAGCCTGGAGCCAGCGCAGTGTGAAAAACAGATCGAAGGCATGCGGGTCGTGGCGTAGCCGCCGCCACAAGACTGGTTCACCGGTGCGTTGCCCTGCCTGCGGCAGGGTGGGCGGTGCCATGCGACTCATGTGTTGGGCCTCTGGCCGGGCCGCACGTCCCATGTGGCGACAGGCCCACGCTGCCGGGAGTGCAGAGACAGCTCCGTGAAGCTGTTCACGCCCACATGGCGTGCGAAGAAGCGCTCCAGCACGCAAGCGAGCGGCCAGGCGCTGACGCCGGCAAAGGAGGATTCGTCCACCGTCAGAGTGACGCCCACACCGCGGCCGTACACCAGCTGCCTGTGCTGCGTGAGGCGCCGGGTGATGGGGCGGATGCTCATTTCTTTGAGTCCCGCGACCTGGCCCGCGAGCGCATGGTCTCCGAGGGCCAGATAGAGGTTCATCAGCTCGCGCAAGGTTGCTGCCCCTTCTTGCTCGGAGAGGTCTGTCATCGCGAGGTAGTTCAGCGAGAGGTGGGAAATCAGCCGCCAAGTGACTTCGTTTTCGGCGATGCTGCCCACGGGCCGTGAGGGGCCCGCGATGGTGCGGATGGCGCCAATGGGGGCCGAATCGAGCGTGATGAAATCGCCCTCAGCCTGGTTGGTGGACATGAGCAGCGGCAAGTCCCGGTTCGTGCACAGCGTGCGGACGGACAGTTGCTTGAGATCGTCGGAGAACGGGGCTGCCTGCTGGTCCACCAGCGACAGGAAAACCTCGCTGCCAAGGTACTGGGTGCGGGGACCGAAGCGCACCGCGTGCTCCGAAAAAAGCCGGGGCTCCCGCCGTACCGCGAAGTACGCCTGGTCTTCCGACCTGATGCCGTGCACGGAGGCGTAGAGGGGAACGAACTCCCGGTCGTTGATCTGGCCCTCCTGGTGCCCCGTGACCCCGAGAACGCTGTACACCTCGAAGTCGCGCGGCCGTGTGCGCTCCATCACCACGTGGTACTCGTTCACATCTGCGGACACGTGGATGCGGTCCGCCATGCGTTCGAAGAGGTTGATGGCCGGAGTGCAGTGCAACAGGAAGTTCTGTGCGTCCACGACTGGCTCCAGGTCCGGACGGGCCTTGCGCAGCAGCAGCGTCATTGCCAGCCGCCGCGAGGGAACCTGCCTGAGCGAAGCGGCCAGGCCCTGTATGGAAAAGAACCGGAAACGGGGCGGAAAGGCGAAGTACTCGTGCAGCAACCGGTGGCCTTGGAACGCGCGGTGCGAGTAGGGCAGCAGTGCCTGTCGCTGTTCATAGCCTTCCGCCTGCAACGCCTGGGCCGGCAGGTAGCCGTACACCTTGCCGGGGTCCTGCACGTCATGCACCACGATGCCCTGCAGCGCGTGGTGCAGCACCTCTTGCAGGTGGGAAGCCACGGTGTCGGTGGCATGGATGTAGAAGTCGAGCCGGTCCATCGGCAGGCGCGAAAAATCGGTCGCACCCTGAGTTTCGAATTCCATCCGCAGATGCCCTGCGGGCTCCTGAGGCAGGCCGAAGCGGGCCAGCGGAACATCCAGCGGCGGGCCGCCCAGTGCTGCACGCGTGAGGGACACGGGCCAGAGCGTCACATCGTGCCCGGTGCGGAAGTCGCACGGCGTCTGGTCGTCGTTGGACTTGCGGGACCTCAGCATGCTGCCCGCTGGCAGGCAGTAACCGTCAGCCACGTTGCCTTCGGTTTCGCTGGGCGACATCTGGACGATGACCATCGCGGGAGTGGGGGCCAGATAGTGCGGGCACACCATTTCGAGGATGCGCTGCGACAGCCTCGGAAACTCCGCGTCCATCTTCATCTGTACCCGGGCCGTGAGGAAGCTGAAGCCTTCCAGCAGCCGTTCGACATACGGGTCGGCCACGTCCATGTCGCGCAGCGCCAAGCGCCCTGCGATCTTTGGGAAGGCCGCAGCGAACTCGGCGCCCAGTTCGCGCAGGTATGCGAGTTCGCGGTTGTAGTACTCGACCAGGCGCGGATTCATTGCACGGCTTTCACTCTCAGCTTCTGAGGTCGGACACCACCACCTGGCCGGTCTCCAGGTCCAGGCTGGTCTTGAGCAGCAGTTCCAGCGGATAGGGCATGGACCAGAACTGGCATCTGATCTCGAACTGCAAGGTGTTGTGGTGGTTCAGTGAGTCGAACGAGGGCAGCAGCGCCACTGTTAGCGACTCCGGTAGCACGCGGGGCTCGAACGCAAGGATCGCCCGGCTCACGTTGGCTTCGACGTCCTTCCAGTCCAGATCGGACAGGAGTTTGCCCGCCAAGGGGGTCATGCCGTAGTTGAGTGTGGATCGCTCTGCGTGCGCCAGGCCGTCGAAGTCGATGTGCCCTGACGCATTGCTTGCATTGAGCAGCCAGCCCAGGTCGCGCAGCAGTGCGGCGCGCAGACGCGCCTCGGTGACGTAGACCGCGTCGGCCTGCTCGGTGCGGCGGGTGGGCTCGTGGTCGGTCAGCCGGTCCAGCAAAGCTGGCTGCAGGCGATCTTTCTCCGTGCCGAAACCGCTTTGGCGCCTGGTCAGCATGGCAACCCGCGTCAGGCGTTGAAGGAGATCGTGCGGATGTCGAGCAAGGCGTGGTCGCCTTGGTCGGAAATCAGTACCCGCTGGCCCCGGCCCGCAACATGTTCGCCGCCGAGTTCCGTCCATTCGGTGCGGCGTGCCAGCCGCAGGCTGTCGTCGTCACCCTCTTGCGTTGGATAGCGTGTCGGTATGAGGCCGCGCAGGGTGCTCTCGTTCGCGAGTGCCAGTTCGGCGGGTTGCCACACGAGGTCGCGAAGGTCTGACGGCTTGTCCAGTGTCACGCTGCGCACGGCGGAGAAAGGCACCCAGTAGTAGCAGCCGTTGGTGTAAAGCTCGAAGGCGGGGCCGAGTCGAGAGTCCGAGTCGCAAAGCCATTCGAACGCATCGCCATTGATGGCACCTGCCGAGGCAGGCGCCATGTCCAAGGCCTGTGTGCGCAGTTTCAGCGCAGCGTCGTGCGATCCGTGGGCTTGCGCCTTCAGCGCATCCACCATGTAGCTCAACCAGGCGGGCGGCTCACCGAGGATGTAGGGCGTGCGCTGACCTTCGAACACTTCCTTGCGCAGCAGCTCGCAGCGCAAGGCCTCACGGTAGGCCTGAGCCATGGGTATGGCTTTGGGGTCCAGCTGCGCGCACATCTGCAGCTGCGCCAGCGCCTTGTTCCAGTCTCCGAGCACGGCGAGCAACTGGAAGTAGAACGTGCGCAGCGGTGCTTGTGCAGGTTCCGCCCGGATCGCTTCCTTGACGCGGTTCATCTGAAGGTCCAGCGGGCTTTGGGAATCAAAAAGTACAACAGAAGTCACGTTGGAAACTCGTTGAGGTGATGGCATGCATGGCACTACTAGGTGCGGACAAGGAGGCTGGAGGGGCCGCAGCCTGGCACGCAGCTGTCCGCTCGACCGTGCTTGGCCCTTTTGAGCAACCGCGTGCCCGCATGTTTTTGCTGCGCCTTGGGGCATCCGCTCGTGTTCCTGGCGGATGTGGTCCGCGCGGTGGGTTGCTCAAGGTGTGTGTGGTCGAGCGCCGGGGCGCCTGCCACTGTAGATATGGGCATCGCGCTGACCAGTGGCCGACACGATGCCTCGGAGTCAGAGAACCACCCCTGAACTGGCCGGGATCAGTTGCTGGCTTCCTTGACGGACGGCAGCTTCGACACCAGCCGCAGTGACACAGTCAGGCCTTCGAGCTGGTAGTGCGGGCGCAGGAAGAACTTGGACGTGTAGTACCCCGGGTTGCCCTCCACTTCGTTCACCTCGACCTCGGCAGCGGCCAACGGCTTGCGCGCCTTGGTTTCCTGCGAGGAGTTCGACGGATCGCCATCGACGTAGTTCATGATCCAGTCGTTGAGCCAGCGCTCCATGTCGCTGCGCTCCTTGAACGAACCGATCTTGTCGCGCACGATGCACTTGAGGTAGTGGGCGAAGCGGCAGCACGCGAACATGTAGGGTAGCCGTGCTGAGAGGTTCGCGTTCGCCGTTGCGTCGGCGTCGTAGTACTCTGCGGGCTTGTTGAGCGACTGCGCGCCGATGAAGGCTGCAACGTCCGAGTTCTTCCGGTGGACCAAGGGCATGAAGCCGTTCTTGGCCAGCTCGGCCTCGCGGCGGTCGCTGATGGCGATTTCGGTGGGGCATTTCATGTCCACGCCGCCATCGTCCGTCGGGAAGGTGTGCGCGGGCAGGTTCTCCACCGCCCCGCCAGACTCCACACCTCGGATGGACGTACACCAGCCGTAGTACTTGAAGGACCGGTTGATGTTCACCGCCATGGCATAGGCCGAGTTGGCCCAGCAGTACTTGCTGTGGTTGCCGCTCGCGGTTTCTTCTTCGAAGTCGAATTCGTCCACCGGGTTGGTCTTGGCGCCATAGGGAAGGCGCGCCAGGAAACGCGGCATGGCCAGGCCGATGTACTTGGAGTCGTCGGACTCGCGCAGACTGCGCCAGGCTGCGTACTCGGTGTTGGTGAAGATCTTGGTCAGGTCGCGCGGGTTGGCCAACTCCTGCCACGAATCCATCTGCATCAGTGCAGGCGATGCGCCGGAGATGAAGGGGCAGTGGGCAGCGGCAGCCACCTTGGCCATCTCGCCCAGCAGCTCGACGTCCGGCGGGCTGTGGTCGAAGTGGTAGTCACCCACCAGGCAGCCGAAGGGCTCGCCACCGAACTGTCCGTATTCTTCTTCGTAGACCTTCTTGAAGATGGGGCTCTGGTCCCAACCGACGCCCTTGTAGCGGCGCATATTGCGGTGCAGCTCTTTCTTCGAGATGTTCATCACGCGGATCTTGAGCATCTCGTCCACCTCGGTGTTCGTCACCAGATGCTGCAGGCCACGCCAGGCGCCCTCGAGCTTCTGGAATTCCGCGTGGTGGATCACCAGGTTGACCTGTTCGGACAGCTTGCGGTCGATCTCCGCGATGATGGCCTGGACGGTCTGGTAGGCGTCATTGGAAATGGTGGCGACAGACGCCAGGGCTTGTTGCGCCAGCGTCTGGACCGCCGCCTCGACGGCGTCGCGTGCCTGGTCGGTCTTGGGCTTGAACTCCTTGTTCAGCAAGGCTGCAAAGTCGTGGCCTTCCAGCGACTGGGCTGTGGATGATTCGTTGATGGCTACTGCGCTCATGGGTAATCTCCGTTCGCGGGGTCTCAGGCGGCGTCGTTCTGGACTGGGCCGTTGGCAGGCTCAGTGGCTGGTTTGGCGCTGGTGGCCAGCGACTTGAGAAGTGCAGGGTTTTGCAGCACCTTGCGGATGAGCTCTTCGGCGCCCTGCTTGCCGTCCATGTAGGAGAGCAGGTTGTGCAGCTGCGTGCGGGCTTCCAGCAGTTCGTTGAGTGGGCCGATGTTGCGTGCGACTGCGGCAGGCGAGAAGTCATCCATGCTTTCGAAGGTAAGGTCCACGCTCAGGTAGCCCTCGCCCGTGAGAGTGTTCGGTACCAGGAACGATGCGCGGGGCTTGATGGACTTCATGCGGGCATCGAAGTTATCGATGTCGATGTCCAGGAACTTGCGGTCAGCGATCTCAGGCAGGTTCTCCAGAGGCTTGCCCGAGAGGTCGGCCATCACCCCCATGACAAAGGGAATGTGCACCTTCTTCTCCGAGCCGTAGATTTCCACGTCGTACTCGATCTGCACACGCGGTGCCCGGTTTCTGGCAATGAACTTCTGTCCGCTTTTTCCCACTTTGGTGATTGACATGGTTTACCTCTCTCAAGTTTTTTGGCCTGCTGACAGACGCCCCGGGGCTCACGCGGGCATCTGGTTCAAATGCTTACAAAGTTGTGTGAATTCGCTACGGTTTGTCGTGACCGAAACGAATCGTTCCTGGGCTGTCCTGCCACGGCGAAATGTCCAGGGCATGAACATTGAGGTGCCTGCTGTGCAGGATCTCCTTCGGGGCACGGCGGGCGCATGATTTCATGCGGCCTGGGTGCGCCGAAGAGTGATGTCGCCTCGGTCTTTCAGTATCCGATCAGCCAGTGAATCGACTGTTACAGTTCGTAGTTCAGGAGGTCTGTTCGGGCTGTACTCCGGTGATCACCTCGATCTGCTGAAGGCTCTGTGGGGCGAGTTCGCGCAGGATGTCGATGAAGCTCATGCCCATCAGTTTTGCGGATCGGCGGATGAGGAGCGAGGCGGGGTTTGTGGGCTCGGTGGACTCGAGGAACTCGGCGATCTTGACCAATTGCTTGATCGCGTCTTCCCGGCTCCTAATTTCCAGCCCAGCTACCGGCATGGTGGTGCCGGCAACGGGGCTTTCGGCCGTATCGGCCGGATCGACGGGAACCTCGGCCCCTGGTTTCTCCTTGGGCAGCTGGGCATTGAGCAGCGTTGTCAGGGACTGGATGTTGGCCAGATCTGGCTGCTGGTGGTGGGGCAGCTTTTCGCCGCACAGCCGCACCAGTTTCTCGAGCGCCTCTTTTGCGCGCGACACCGCGAGGAGCGGCGGATGCCCTTGTTCCATCGCATGCGCTATGCCCAGGCGCAGTTGGTCCAAGGTCAGCTGAGCATTCGATTCCGCGCGCTGTCCGCGTGCCAGCGCCTCAGCGTCGCGGACGGTGAAGTGGCCAACGTTGGAGGCGAGGAGTTCCGTCTGCCGCAATTCGCGCAGCAGGCCGGTGACGTCGTTGAGCATGGCAACGGCGTTCATCCGCATGAAGTAGTCACCGTCCTCGGGCAAGGGGTGGACGTCATCCCAGTACTTCTCCAGCAACGCGCCCATCAGTTCCAGTCCGCAGGCCAGCCCGACAAACCCTTCGGTGTTCGTCCACGACCTGCACAGCAAGCCGGCGACGCGCATGTCCTTGCTCTGTTTGAGTAACTGCAAGGCACTGCTTTCGACTGACTGCCAGTCCGGGTCTTCTGCAGGAATGATGGTGTCGCCGTACTGCTGTTCTACCTTCCCGCGGGCCAGCTGCTCCAGCGCCAGAAACTCCGCTGCATAAGTCATTTCCGGACCGCAGGGCTGCGCAGTCGGTGCTTCGTTCAGGAGCTCGTCGATGTCTGTCATGGTGAGGGTTCGGTTGGACGCGTTGGGGGCTGTTTTGTCAGTGCCTGGAGAACAGCTGCGTGAAGAGCCAGCGGTCGCTTGCGCCCTGGTGCAGTAGTTCTTGGTAGCCAATGCGAATCGTGGGCGAGACCCACCACAGACTTTGCTCGCGCTGCGGGGCAGTGCGTGCTCTCCAGTCACCTGTGGGCAGCACGATGTTGTCGGCATGGTCGTTCGCCGCAGCCTGGTGGGCACGCGAGGCTTGATTCAGGTCCGACAGGATGTCGTCGATGAGGGACGGTTCACGCTCGCCGGAGTGCGTGGTCTCGAAGGGGCTGGGCAGTTGGCTGATCCTCCTGTCGAGCTCATCGACGGAGAGCGGGCTGCGGCGCGCGTCCACGATGGCCGAACGCGCACCAGCCAGAAAGGCTTTGACCTGCAGGTCGTCCGCAAAGGGGCAGCCCTCGTGCGGTGCCGTGGCCATCACGGTGAGTGGGTAGTAGCGGCCCACGCGGTCCATGCTGGGCGCCAGCGCGCCAATCGCCGGTGAGCCGAGGGCCGCCACAGGGGCAATAAAGAACCACAGCGGAGCGTTCACAAACGTCTCCGGCCAGCCCGTGTCATCTGCTCGGCGCAGCTCTTCCATTCCCTCGCGCAGCCAGGCATCCCACTCTGAAGTGAGTGCATGCGGCATGCGTCGGCCCGCAAAGTCACCCAGACTCGGCAGTTTGCCGTACCAGGCGACGGACGGCGCCAGCATGCTGCGGTGGTCAGCGCTTAGAGGTTGCTCGGGCATTCGAACTCCTCCATCGACTTGAGTCGGAACGGGTTGAAGACGCTGCTGGTGGTGACTTCAAACCGCACCCTGCGTCCGTCCACGTTGAAGACAGCGGCAAATTTCTCCGGCGCGTTGCCCGGAAGAATCTGCGCGCGGTCGAACAGCCGGTGCAGCGCCCATGGCCCTTCGGTGACCAGTCCAGAGTTTTCGCCGTTGGCACTCGTGATCTGCAGCCTGACCTGGCCCGTGCCGCGTGTGCCCGGCCAGTTCATGGACTTCGGAATCTGCGGCCCGTGCTGGTACCGAAGCACGTCGCCGTCCACGTCCAGCACCATCTGGGAGATGGTCGCGTCCATCTCGATGGGCTTGATGTCCAGGCGGATTCCGGGCGCCTTGCCCCCTGCGCGGAAGTAGACATCGCGGATCGTGGCCGCCTTCTGGAAGGACGCGAGCGACGCTGACCCACCGACAGGGGTGCCGTCCACGCCTTGTTTGAAAGTCCAGGTGGAGGCCGAGATGTCGACCATGGGTTGCAGGGTGCTGCGGAAGAAATCGTCCATGACACCGCCCACGGCGAACAGCTTGGCGAAATCATCGGCAGTGACGTCTCGGCCGGCGCTGCGCGTGAAGGGGTACCTGCCGAGCACAGCGCGGCGGCAAAAGTCTCCGATGGTCGCATTCAGGTTGCCGCCGATGGTGCTGCGCACGTCCCGCCCGACCATGGTGGACGTCGCTTCAGCCAGGTCGGTGTACATGAGGTTGAGCGGAGGGGGCAAGCGCTTGGCTTCGGCACGCACTCTTTCGAGGGTAGAGGACAATGTCGGCGGGATGGTGCCGCCCGATTTCACCTGCTGCCGTGCCGACGCGATAACTGCGGATGCCTCGTTGAGTACCTGTAGGCTTTGCGTCAATGGTGACGGGCCCGAGCCATTGCTCGTGGCCAGGCGCCGGTACTCGCGGAATCGAAAATCCACGATGTCCGCTTCGAGCGTTCCGCTGGGTGTGAGGCCGCCCACGTTGACTTGCTTGCCAGTCAGCCTGCTGAGCTGCCGCTGCTCTTCACGGATGCGGTTGAGCTTTTCTCCCAGCCAACTGCTGGTGCTGGCGCCACTGCTGTCCGCGTCCGCGTCGGGCCGCCGCGCGAGCGTTGTTTCCTTGGAGACGGCGCGGATGAACTGTTCCAGGCTTGAATTGGCGGAGGAGTACAGGCGCGCTTGCTCCCCCGCCTGGTCCAGCGAGCCTATGCGGGTGGGCCGCACGTCGGCCAGGTAGTCTTCCCAGAGCTTGGCGTATTCCATCAAGTACAGGCGTTTCACTTCGTTGGCCACCTGACCGGTCAGCACTTCCTGCGTGGTACTGCGTTTGCCGTCGGCCTGCCCCAGTACCCAGCCTTCCTCCTTGGACAGCAATGTGGTGATCTTGGGTAGCTCGTGCAGGAACACGCCGTGGTATCCGTCGTAAGTGAACAGGCCGGAGATCCCCTGGGTGAGTGGTCTGCCGCTGCGGCGACTGAACACCTGCGGCGCCTCGGGGCCGCTGGCGCGCACCACGCTGAAATCCGCCGGCAGATTGGTGCCCGTGATCAGCAGTTGCTTCAAACGGCTGTAAGCGCGCTGGGCGGGAGACATCTGCGCCAAGCGCTGGCGCACCTCGGCCACGAGCACGGTGTCGATCGGGGTCGGCGAGAGCGCCAAACGACCGTCCATGAGACGGTCCAGATGGTGCGAAAGGCGGTCGCCCACGCCGGCCTGCAGTAGTTGCGGCGTAAGGCTTGCATCCCACTCGTGCCGGATCCACGCCTTCACCGTCCGTGCGTCGAAGCGGTCAGCGTCATGGACCATGAGATAGGCCTTCAGCGCTTCGTAGCTGGCTTCGGGGTTGCTGGTCGAGGCTTGCTGCAGCGAGCGGCGCAGTTGTCGCACGATGCCAGGCAGCCACGCGTCTTCCAGCAGGCGCAGGTAGGTGGTGTCGGCGGCTGTTTCCACCTTCGGCACCTGCAGCAGGCCCCAACGCCAGCTCAGCGGTGGAGAGCCTGTATAGCGCTCGCTCACTGCGAGGGATTCGGCATGGTCCAGCAGGGGCAGCAGCGCCACCAGATTTTCCGGGTCGCTGGTCTTGGCGTCTTCGACGGCCTGGCGCAAGGTGCTTGCACTCGCCTTGACCTCCTCCAGATAAGCCAGGTTGTTCTGGTGGCTGATGCTCCAGGCCAGCGCTGCGCCGCTCAGTGCCAGGGCAAGGCCGATGAGGCCTCCGGCCTGCAACAGCCTGAGCTGGCGCTCTTTCTTGGCGTTGCGGCCAGTCAACCCCGCTTCGTTGAACATCACCCCTTTGAAAAGGGTCTCGATGAAGAAGCTCTTGCCTTGTTGTCCAGCGCCAGGCCTCATGGGGTTGGCGATGGCAAAGCGTCGCTTGAGTGCCGACAGCACCCGGTCGAAAGGCATGCCCTCCTGCGTTCCGCTGGTGAAATACACGCCGCGGAACAGCGGCTTTTCCTTGAAGCGGGACGACGAGAATGCCTCCTGCAATGTCTGGTGCACAAGTTCGCGCAGACCCACGAACTGCTGGGGCAGCCCATAGATCAGCCCGCGCCGTGAAAGATCGGGTTCCGCCAGCAGGCGTTGGGGGAGGAGACGGTTGATCTGCGCGACCAGTGCATCGAACTCGGCGGTGAATTGCGCGGTGGGGTCGCCTGCGGACGCATTCTCCTTGTACTGCTGGGTAAAGCCCCAGACCTGCGAGCGCTCGTCGCGCGTCATCTGGCCAAAGAACTCATTGAAGCCCGCCAGCAGGTCGGCCTTGGTGATCAGGACGTACACCGGGAACTTGATCGCCAGTTCGTCGCACAGCTCACCGAGCCGGGTGCCGATGGTCTTGGCCAAGCGTGCGCGTTCCCCTTCGGTGCTGCTCAGCAGCTCCTGTACGCTGAGCGCGACGATGACACCGTTGATGGGCTGCCGGCCGCGAAAGCGCTTGAGCAGTTGCAGGAAACCCGACCAGGCGGCCTTGTCCTGCACGGCGTCGCTTTCCTGCGTCGTGTACCGGCCGGCGGTATCGAGCAGCACCGCCTGGTCGGTGAACCACCAGTCGCAGTTGCGCGTGCCGCCCACGCCCCGGATGGAGCCCTTGCCGAACTGCTCAGCCAACGGGAAGTCGAGCCCGGAGTTGATCAGTGCGGTGGTCTTGCCAGAGCCTGGCGAGCCGATGATCAGGTACCAGGGCAGCTGATACACATAGCGCTTGGTGAAACGGCCGAAGAGGCCGCTCTCGGTGGCACCGAAGCGTGTCTTGGACAGGACTTCTACGGCCTCCTTGAAGCGCCCTTCCAGCTCTGCAACCTCCTCCTGTCCGGGCATCAGTTCCTGGGGCGTATCGTGGCCAGCTGTGAGCCGTGCGATTTGTCCCATCAGCTTGTCGTTCATGCGCTTGGCGCGCCACCAGTGGAAGAGGAGTTTGATCACCCAGATCACAAACAGCGCGGCGATCAGTGCCCAGCGAACACTCTCGCTCTCCAGGGGCTGATAAGGCTTGATGTAGACCAGGGGGCCGATGAACCAGATCACCAGGCTAAGCAGGACCAACCCGATGAAGGCGAGGGTAAAGCGATTGAACAGCAGCGCTGCCATGTTTCTCAGCATGCTCATTTCTTGATGCCTTCAATCTGCGGGGCATTGCCGCTGAGCTGCAATTCGCTGTCGCGCACCTGGGGTGCTACTAGCAGTACGATCTCCACGCGACGGTTCCTTGCCTTGCCTTCGCTCGTGGTGTTGGGGGCCACGGGGTCGGCCTCTCCACGGCCTTCCGCGTGGACGCGCTGTCCATCTCGCACGGTGCGCAACAGCATGTCGGAGACCGACCGGGCCCGGTCTTGCGACAGGTGCCAGTTGGACGGGTACCTGGCAGTGCGGATAGGGGAGTTGTCGGTGTAACCGTTCACGACCACCTTGCCGGGCACCTCATTCAGCGCGGCAGCAATACGTTCGATCACCTGCACGTAACGGGGCTTGACCACGTTGGAGCCCAGGTCGAACAGGCCGTCACCGCGCAGGATGATGGTGCTTCGGTCGGCTTGGTCGATGACCTCGACCAGGCCTTCCCGAATTTCGGGTTCAAGGAACTGGCGCAGTCTCGGCTTGTCCACGCTCGCGACGGCAGCGATGGCTTTGGGGAACCGGATGGCGTTGATGGAGGCGAATAGCGCGTCGGACTGCGCCGCAAGCCGGTAATTGAACCAGAGGAACAGAGCAAAGGCGAGCAGCAGTGTGAGTACTGTGGCCACCCACAGGGGCACCATCGTCCAGGGGGGCGCAGCCTTGCGCTCTTCGCCCTTCCAGCGGATCGACAGCGCACCGCTGCGGTCGCCACGGGTGCTTTCTATCAGAGCCAGCAGACGGGCCTTGAGCGTTTCCAACTGGCTGCGGCCGTTCTCGATCACACGGTAGCGGCCTTCGAAGCCGAGCATCAGGCAAAAGTACATCAGCTCGATCAGGTCGATGTGCTGGTGGGGTGTCTGCACCAGCTTGGCGAGCAGCTGGAAGAACTTCTCTCCGCCCCAGGTCTCGTTGTGCAGAGCCACCAGCAGGCTGAACTTGGGCCAGACGCCGGAGCCGCCCCACGGTGTCTGCGCGGCAGCCTCATCCACCACGGTACACAGGCAATACCGGGCGCCGATTACGGTCTCGATAGGTACGCTTGCCACACCGGCGCTGCGCTCGAAGTCGCGGATGTTGGCGAGCAGCAGGCGCTGAAAGCCTTCAGGGTCTGCATTCGACGCCATCGCTCGGATCTGCGGAATGAGGTTGAGTAGCACATTGGCAGATGCGACCAGTGGATTGCCACCGCTGACCACATCGGGCAGATTGGTTCTCGGCACGGCATCGGCTGTGGGCGTGGGCATAGATGTGTCAGGCATGCTGTGTGCGTCATGCTTGGTATGGTCACTGGCGCTGAAAGCGAAGACGTTGTCCGTCATTGGGATCGACATGGATTTTTCTTATCTGCGGATCGCCCAGAATTCCAGCTGCAGTTCGGGGAACTCGCCGGAGACATGCATGGCCAGGCCGCCCGAGCTGTTGAGCTGGCGCCACAGGTCGTGTGTGGTGTCCACCTCGAAGTAGGAGTACCCGGCGTGGTAGGGAATCTCTCTCGGCGCCACGGACAGCGACCGCAGGGTGACACCCGGCAAATGAAGGTTGACGAGATCCCGGATCTTCTCGACTGGCCCCAGCTTCGTCTGTGTGGGAAAGTGGGTGCGCAGGAACTCCACCGTGGTTTGGGCATGCACCGCGAGCACGAAATCACAGGTGGTCAGCAGCTCCGTGGACGGGATGATGGCCACGCGCACGCCGTACTGCCGCTCCTGCAGCTCAATCTGGATCGCGTTCTGCTCAAGCACCGACGACAGGCCGCGGCGAAGTTCCAGCATCAGGGGCGGGAAGCAGCTGCGCAGATCATCGTGGTCGTAGGCGGGCAGCGGTGCGGGACGCCGCTGCTCGCGGGTGAAGGTGGCCAGCTCGCCTGCCATCTTCAAAAGGTCATCGAAGAGGCGCTCGGGGTGGATAGTGCAAACCCTGACCCAGTGCTCCACGGCGGGCTCCCAGCGGTTGATGAACTGCAGCATCAGAAAGTCGCCCACCTCGCCGACGCCGCCTCGCCCTGGCTGGATCAGCCGTTCTTCCAGTGCGGCACCCCGTTGGCGCAGCAGCCCGTGAAGCTCGCGGCAAAATGCGAACAGCGCGGATATCTCGGAGTTGTTGACCACCGTCGGGATGAAGCTCTTGTCCAACAGCGCTGCGCCGTCGGCTTTGCGTTCCACCACATGGGCCACGGGCAAAGACACCCAGCCCTCGGACAGGTCCTGCGACGCGCGCAGGCTGAAGCGTGCGATGCCCAACTGCACTTCGGCCGGCTGTGCCCCCACATCGTTGGTATCTGCCACTTCCTGCACCTGCACTTGGTAACGCGTCATGCCTGTGTCACCCTCGGACAGGGTCACTTCAGCGCCGCTGCGCCGCCGTAGAGGGAGCGACAGGTGGATCAGTGCGTCCTTGATGTCCTTGCCCACATCGAGCGGCGGCGGGGCTTCATCCACCTGCGGGATCTGGAACGGTGTCCCGTCGGGCAGCACGCCCTTTGCCGAGACCAGGGCAATCTTGCCCAGTGCCAACATCTGGGTGTCCAGGGTCAGCTCCGAAAACCCCCAGTAGAACGGCTGGGCAGGAAGGGCGCGTCCCTGGACCAGGAAGTCCGTGTACCGCTCTTGTTGTTGAAAGTGCTGTGGGCGCAGGAACATGCCCTCGGCCCACACCACCTTGCGTTGCCAAACCATGGTTCTACCTCGAAGTGATTTGATGCTGCACCCGGACGGCGTCGCGTGAGACCGTGACCAGGTAATGAACGGGCTTGAGCCGCTGGGTTTCACCGAGCCCCCACCAGCGTCGGCGCATTTCCACCGAGTTCGGGGCATCAATATGCGTACGCCAAGTACTGCGCTCGAGGTCACGGTAGCTCGCGAAAAAACCAAAGGCGCGCACGTCGGGGTTGCCCTTGCGTTCGATGACGCGACGCTCTCCGGGCGCAATCAATACTTCTTCGCGCCGCACGAAGTCGCCGCCGAGCTGGCTCTCGTCTTTGTCTAGCAGGTCGAAGAAACTGGAGCGTTCGAACGTGGCGGGTGTGCGCAGCTCGTAGATGCGCAACAGCACCGGCTTGGGCATACCGTCCACGTCAGGGTTCAGACTGCGCTCGGCCATGATCTCGATGGTGGCCGATGGCACCCCAGTGGGCGCTTCGCTCGGGCGGTTCAGCGTGTTCACCACGCCACACCCGGACAGCGGAAGCGCAGCCATCGACAGCCAGGGGGCGGTCTTCAGGATCGTGCGCCTGGATACGGCGTTCTTGGTCATCTGCATGGCGGCATCCTCCCGTTGAGTGGGCAGTGGGTTCAGTTGGGGGTTGGGTTCGCGGACACCCACACGGCGAGCGCGCTAAGGTTGTCCTGGTGGGGGCGGCCCTTGGAGCGGACGGCACCGGCCATGTCCTGCAGCCAGACATCGGGCCGCTCTGCGGACTGAAGCGCTTGCTCCATTGCGGATTCGTGCAGGTTTTCCCAGAGGCCGTCGGAACACAGCAAGAAGGCGTCGCCCTCCATCAGTTCGATGGACTCATGCAGCACGGTGGGAGGCACTTGGGATTCGGCCCCGACCGCTCCGGCCAGGACGCTGCGGTTGGGCAGCGAACGCGGGTCTCCGTTGGCATACATGCCCGCGTGCAAAAGCTGCTGCACCACGCTGTGGTCTTCGGTCATGCGGTGGACCTTGCCGTCGCGGAACCAGTACAGGCGCGAGTCGCCCCAATGGGCCCAGAGCGCGCGGCCGCTGACCGGTTCAATGCACAGCAGCACCACGGTGGCGCTCATGTGCATTCGCGAGGCGGATGTGGGCTGTTCTTCGGACACCGTGTGTTCCGCGCGGAAGATCAGCGATGCCAGGCTGGCGGGCGCGAACATGGGGTTTTCGCGGTAGCCGCCCAGCACGGCGTCCACCGTGAGTCGCGCGGCCAGCGCACCATTGCCGTGGCCTCCCGCCCCATCCGCCAAGGTGCAGCAAAAACCCTTGGGGCCCAGGTCGATCATGCCCAGATAGTCTTCATTCGAGGCACGGCCGCCTTGGTCGGTAATGGCTGACACCGATAGCTGCAGGCGGTGCGCATCCCCAGCGATATGAGCGATCACACATGCCCCTTTGCAGACTGTGCGGCAGCTTCATAGGCGTCCACGAAGGTTTGCCCGGAGAACGCCATCAGGTCATCTTCCGCATGGCGACGAACAGATTCGTACCGCTGCTGGAAATCGTCCCACAGCGCGGCTTTGCGGTGCACGCTCGATATCTTGGCTAGCAGGCCAGGGGCCGCCGTGGCGTCCTTTTCCAGCTCTGCGGGGCTTAGACGTGCGACAGCCTCGGCGTAGGCGGCGCGGATACCCGCCATCAGCGCAATCTGGTGCACCGCCAGGTCCTGGTACGCCTCCTTCATGGCGGGCACAGGTTTCATGAACCCTGGGAACGTTTGGCCCGCAAGCTGCAGCATCACGCCGTCTGCGGTGGGCAGGAACTTGAGCGGGTTGTTGGCGCCTGAAGCGATGATGGTGACGTCCGCGCGGAACTCGCGCTTGATTTCCGAGCGCGCCGAGAGCAGATCGATGGAGCCTTGCACCGCCACACGCAGCACTTCGCCAAATGCACGCATGAAGTCCGGCGTGATTGCGACGTTGATTTTGCCTGGCTCTATGGCGGCCCCTTCTAGAAAAGCGGTTGCGAGCGCTTCCAGCGAAGCGGCCGTGGAAGGCATGTGCGCCTGGGCATGGGCGGCTGCGGGCGTGACGCGGTCTTCCTGGGCTTGCAGCGACGGGCTGCCCGGCAACTGCGATGCGGAATGGGAAAAACGTGTGGTCTCCGCCAGGATCTGTGCGTGTTCCTGTGTCGGAGTTTGGATGCGCTGCGACGGCTGCACCATATCCTGGCAGGTCGTCCTGATGAGCCGGTCGGATATGTCTGTGGTCTGCAGTACTGGAGCGGGTGGATTGGCGGAGGCTGTTTCGCCTTGCCGCGCGTTGATGCTGGTGATGTCCAGCAAGTCCGCAGATGGAATGGCTTGCGCTGCGTCGCCGCCGAACAGGGCCAGGTCCAGCCCTTGCATGGCATGAAGACCGGCCTGCACTACGGGCGCTGCGGGCGGGGGGGGCACCGGCGCTGCGACTGCCTCGACACGGCGTTGTTGCGCATCGCGCGGCATGTTGAACACCTGGGCCAGGTCCGAGCCGCGGGACATGCCATGGTCTTCTGGCTCTGCATACATCGACTCACCGGGTTCGCGAAAGAGCTTCAGCGGGTTGAGTTCGATGGTTGGGTCCAACTGCTGGGGCAAGCCGGTGTGTGTGGCGTTGTCCATCTCACCCGCAAATTCACCCGTCCTGGGCAAGGCCTGGAGCAGGTCGTCGTGCTTGAGCTGCGCCACCTCGGCCAGGCTCTTGGCGGCAAGATCTCCGCTCCAGGGGTCACGGTGGAGGGCCTGCTCCTTGGGGTCGGCTGCGAACGGGTCGAAATCGTCGGGTATGACCATCGCACGGTGCGTGGTCGGCTTCGCTGGTGCTGCTTTGGTGGCCGAAATTTCGAATGGATGGGGCGGCATGTGCTCGGCCGGGCTGATCGCCGGCAGCATATCCGTGACCACGGTGGCTGTTGCCGAAGAGGCGGCGCCTGGAGGATCGCCTGGCGTTGGCTCGGCGGTCGGCTGTTCGTGGAACTGCTCCATGACAGAGGGGGCTTCCACTCGGCCCAGCATGGCGAACGGGTTGGCATCTGCAGGGCTGTCTGTCGTCGGCTGCGGCAGCGCCTCGGGCATGGACGAGGGCAGGAGATCCGGAATATGCATATCCCCTCCGACGATGGGCGGAATGTCAGCCCAGGGGTTGGGCAGGGACGCGAGATCGAACCTCGGCGCTGCAGCGCTGGCCCCCGGCGTGGATACCCCCGGCTCCGCGCCAGGCTTAACCACTGGCGTGCCCCACGCAATAGCATCGGCTGAAGGATGAGAGGTCGCCGCTCTTGCAGTCGGCGCATCCAGTTGCAGACCTGGAACCAGTGCACGCAACTGGTAGGGCCCGATTCCGATGGTCGCACCGGGTACGAGCGGCACTTCCTGGCCGGACAGAACCTCCAGCCCGTCCACCTGCACGGAGCGGCGTTCGCACAGGTTGGCTATGTAGGCTTGGTCGGAATCCAGGCGGACCATGGCATGCACGCGCGCGACCATCGCATCGTCATCGGGCAGGACCAGCTTGTTCTGCCCTGCGCGTCCCACGGTTCCGCCCGCCATCCCAAAGATGGCAGACCAATGGCGACCCACCGGGCTGCCAGCTTGGTGCGTGACCACCAGTTCTATCTTGTCCATTGCGTATCTGTGCTCGCGTTGTCTCGGGGCTCGGTCAGGGTGTCTTGCGGGTATTGCGCTTGGATCGCGCGGCATTGCGGGCGTTGATGAACTCGCGGCCCCAGACAGGGTGGCCCTTCTCCGCCTCCGTCAGCTGGAACGTCGGGTCCTGCTCCAGGGCGAGTTCAAACTGCTGTCTGCAGGGGCGCGGCCGTCCAGCGGCGCAGTGGCTGAATGCCATGAACTTTCGGGCTTTGATCTGTGAGGTCAGCGGCAGCTCGGAGGCATCGGCCAGCGGCGTCAGCTTGGCAATCGCTTCGTCGAACTGGCCCTCCGCATACACGTTGAGCGCTTCAGTCAGCATTGCCTCCTTCTGCGCGCGCGGATCCACCGGTGCGACGGGCTCAGGGGCCGGCGGCGGAGGCGGTGGCGGGGCCTCGACCTTGGGCTCGGGGGCCTTTGGTGCTGTCTCGCAAGCAGTCAAGAGCAGCCCGGCGCAGGCAATGATCAGGGCGCTCCAGTAACGGGTTCGCATGGATTTATCTCGCGTCAAAGTCATGGGTGATCGTGATCGTTTGGTCGGGTTCGACCTTGAGGGTCTTGCGAACGGTCTCAAAGCCGGGGTTGCTGAGGTCGATGCTGTGGGAGCCTGTCGGGAGCTTGAGTTCCGTGAGCGGCGGCGTGACGCCAAGCCGCTTTCCGTTGAGGGTCACGTTGGCCCATGGGGATATGCGAAGCTGTACATTGTTTTCGGTGCGAAGCTGCCTGCGCGCACCCAGTGCACTAGAGGGCGCAACGTCCTGCAGCGAAGAACCACCCGCTATCGGCAGCAGGGGCGTGATGGCCGTGATCACTGTGCTGTTGAGGGAAAAGACGAGGGAGTTGGCGTGGGCCGGGTTCTGTAGCTCGTTGCCGCCCAGGGGGCCGACGGGCCGGCTGCACTGCCCACCGCGCTTACCGTGCGCTTTGATGTAGGCCTCGCGCCAGGGCGTGTTCTGCAGTTCGTACCCTTCCAGCGCAAACGATGGGCGTGCGTCGAAGGCTGCATCGAAAGCCGCATCGCATCGCGCCCATTCCTTGTTCGTGCAGTACACGAACGCGAGGTACTTGTGCGCGGTGGAACGCTCGCGCCTGTCCGGCAGGCCTGCGAACAAGGATGCCTGCAGGGCCTTCTCCGCCAGGTCGAGCTTGCGCGCGTCGTAGAGTGAGATGCCCTGACCCAGGTACTGACGCCCAGCCGCAGAGTCGGGGCCGCGCGCATCCGCCGCAGGGGGCTCGTTGCAGTCGGTGGAGGCCGCAGCCACCCCCACGCTGGCGCAGAAGCACAAAGCGACCCATCGCAGTAAAGCGTCGTTCATTCGCATGTCAGCAGGTGTCGTCTGTGGGCTGGGGCTACTCGAACTGGTGGCTGATGACCACGGGTTCGCCTTTTTTCACCTGCACGGTCTTCACGACGGGCGCCGCAGCGGGGTTGTTCACCTCAATGCGATGGGACCCTTCAGGAAGCTCGATGTGGGTGAGTGGGGGAGTGGTGCCCAGCGAGCTGCCATTCACGGAAACTCTGCCCCAGGGGCTGATTCGGAGCACCACGCGCCCTACGTCGCCTACAGGCTTAGGCGGTGTCTTGGCGGGCGGGGCTGGTTCTGCGGAGGCTGTTGCCGACGCAGGGGGGAGGGCTGTTCTGGGCGCCGTGGACGTTGCCGCAGCGGCGGCAGCGGGAGGGGCTTGTATCGCGACCGCTGCCGGTACGGGGTGTTCGACAGCAGGGGCTGCGGCAGTGACTGTCGCGGCTGCCTCAGGTGCTACTTGCGTCTTGATGGCGGGCTCCTGGACTTCTATCCGGTCGAGGAGGGCCATGGCATCGCTGCGATGCATGCCAGCGGGATGGGCGCTCAGGTAGGCTTCCAGTGCGCTGACCGTACCTTTGGCTTGTGCTTCTTTCCAATGCTGGCTGTCCTGATTAAGTGCAACTCCTGCACCGCCCTTGTTCCCTGGATTGCCATGCGTGCCCCACCATGCGGCCAGCGTTACCGCGGCGGCGAGGGCAACAATGATTGCTGTCCACCGTATTGCTGCCGGGTGAGGCCCGGCTTGCCGGCGGCCGGCTTGCGTTACGGCGTCGTGGTGCGGGGTTTCAGGCCTTTTCTTGGTGGGGGGCGCTGAGTGTGTTGCTGCAGCGTCTGCAGGGGAAAGAGGCAGGACCGGGGGGGCTTCTTGATACGGCGGTGCCGTCGCTGGGATGGCGGTGAATTCCGGTTGCGCAGCCAAGGCCCTGGTGGCGGCGGTGTTCCCTTGGGGGGATGATTCCTGCAACCCTGGAATTGCTCCAAGGGGTGCTGCGGCAGCGTATTCTGCGAGCCCTTCAGACGGCAGAGGTGCACCAGCGGACGGTGTTTTACTCGGCAGATCCCAGGCCGCGAGATTTGTATTGGGTCCAGCGAAACTCGCGGCGACCGCGGCGTCGTTGTGCGCCGATGTTTGCGGCGTCACCATGACTGGAGCAGCATGCGGCTGCAGTGGTTGCGAGGTGGGCAAATGCGCAGCGGCGGATGGTGGTGTGGCTTGCCACGGCGCAGACATCGGTATGGTGAAAGTCGTGATGCCCAGAAGTTCCCTGAGGGCTGAGACCGTCTGTGGCCGGTCTTGGGGCTTTACCGCCAGTGCGCGCCCGACCCCTTGCAGGAACTGGGCAGAGTACCCGGGATAAGCCGCAGTCTGCAACGCTGCGACCGGGTCGTTGATCATGCGGGCAACAGATGTGGCCGGCGGTTTTCCGGTGATTGCCAGATAGAGCATGGCACCGATCTGGTAGATGTCCGTCCATGCGCCCTGGGGCATGGCGCCGTCGTCCACATACTGCTCGATGGGGGCGAATCCGGGCTTGAGCACCATCGTCAGGGCCTGCGTCATGTCCCCAATGATGCGGCGTGCCGCGCCGAAATCGAGCAGCACTGGCATTCCGGAGTTCTGCAGGAAAACATTGTCGGGTGCGATGTCCCGGTGGTAGCAATCTGCTGCATGCAGCATCTCCACCACATCCAGGACGGGGCCGATGATTGCTGCCAGCATGCGCTGGTTCATGCGTTCCTGTTGCGTGTTCAGAAACTCGCGGAGCGTTTGCCCCTCGTAGTGGCGCATCACCATATAGGCTGTGCCGTTGAGCTCGAAAAACCGATACACATGCACCAAGGCGGGGTGCGAGAACTTGGCCAAAAGGCGCGCCTCATTGATGAAGCTGCGCAAACCAGCATCGAACGCACCGCGGTGTTGGGAGCGCACGTGGATAGCATGGGACGATTTGCGCCCCGCCAGCGTTGCGGGCATGTACTCCTTGATGGCTACGATACGGTCCAGGCTGATATCTCTCGCCCGGTACACGATGCCAAAACCACCCTCGCCGATGACGTCGAGCAACCGGTACTCTCCGATCTGCACGCCAGGCGCCAGGCAATTGGCGGATCCTCCAACGGTGTCATTCATGGCGAGACGCCTCTGCTTTCATTCTTGGTTTACAGCTGGACTCAGTCTGCTGGCAAAGACATTTCCCTAGCGACAGCAGAAGAACGGACCGGCGGAGCGGCGCTGTTACTCGCCGTGGAGATCAAAACACCCAGACCGCTTGGCTTGGCTGATGATCAATGTCCTGGCGTTGCGCCGCACACCGGAACGACGTGCTGTTCGATGGGGTTGTTTGAGCAGACATCGCAACGCGTGGGAGCTGCCTTGTGCTGCTGGCCCAACTGCGAAATCGCGGGCGAGTCTAACGTGAAGGTTTTGCAAAAAGAGTCACAAAACGCGGCTTTTGAGGGCAAGAAACACACTGTTGCTTATGTTGCCCGGTTGCGCTCATTTGCTGTTACTTGAAACCCTTTTTTTCGTCCGGTCCACTTAACATCCGCCCGCAAACGAGCTTGCGAGGGAGGGGAATCAAAGCAAGCCTTTGCCAGCGGTGTGCCACGCCAGTGGCCCGTGTGTGCATGGCGGTCTCGGAAGGCGGGCGGCAATGGGCTGCTTTGCCTGAACGCGCACGTCCCCGTTGGCTTCATTCCTTTCCCAATCAGCTTGTCTGTGAGGCTCTGCATTCCCTGTGGAGCCTTGTATGTGGGCACTTTGCCCGAGCGAGTTGTTTTGCATTTTTGAACCAAGAAGAGGTACGTGATGACAGTCGCAATTTTTATGAAAGTGGAAGGTGCCAGCGGTGAGTCGAAGGACGCTGCGCACAAGGACTGGACCGATGTTGAGTCCTTCACCTGGGGCGTGACCCAGCCCCACTCCATGGCCAGCGGTGGTGGTGCCGGTGCCGGCAAAGCCGACTTCCAGAACCTGAACATCGTTGCCAACATCGACAAGTGCTACCCCGCCGTGCTGAAGCACTGCGCGACTGGCAAGCACTTGGGGCAAGTGGAAATCTCGATGTGCAAGGCTGGCGGCACACAGATCGAGTTCGGCAAGATCACGCTGACCGACGTTATGGTGACCAACGTCACCGTGAGCGGCACCAGCTCTGGCGATACCGTGGTGGTGAACTACGCCTTCCAGGCCGCCAAGATCAAGACCGAGTACTCCGAGCAGACCGCTCAGGGTGGCAAGGGCGCTACCAGCCAGATGGGTTTCAGTATCAAGGAAAACAAGGAAGCCTGATAGCCCGGGCCCCAGGGCCTTCGGTAGATCACGCGCAAGCACACACTGGCTGCGCAGCCTGAGGCTGCGTCTAAGGATGAGGATGCGGCTTTTTTTTTGTGCATGCCGGTGTCGCAACCCTGATTTGCACCGCTGAAACCGCACCTGCGGCCCGTCAATGAACACGGCCGCAGGCGGGTAGGTCTGCTGCTGAGAACTGAGTTGTTTAGGGCGGACTCAAGACCAACAAGACTGAATCGCCCCGGCATTCCTAGACACCGTTGAGCCGTTGGGAATGTCGCTGTTCGAACTCTACAGGGGATAGTCCTGCCGCCGATGAATGACGGCGCTGTGAGTTGTAGAACATTTCGATGTAGTTGAAGACGTCCGCTTTCGCATCATCACGGGTTGCATAGACCCGCCTGCGGATGCGTTCGCGCTTGAGCAGTTGGAAGAAGCTCTCGGCCACAGCGTTGTCGTGGCAGTTGCCACGCCGGCTCATGCTGCTGACTAGGTTGTGGTCGCGCAGAAAGGTCTGCCACTTGTGGCCGGTGAACTGACAGCCTTGATCGGAATGAACTATGACAGGTGCACGCGGCTGGCGGCGCCATAGCGCCATCAGCAGTGCATCGAGGACCAGGCTCGTGTCAATGCGGCTGCCCATGGACCAGCCCACTACCTGGCGTGAGAACAGATCGACCACAACCGCCAGGTACAGCCAGCCTTCGTGGGTTCGGATGTAGGTGATGTCAGTGACCCAGGACTGATTGGGCTCATCCACCTTGAACTGACGCTGCAGGTGGTTTGGCGCGACCACCGCGGGCTTACCGCCTCGCAGTCCAGGCCGGCGGCCGTAGCCCGTCTGCGATCGCAGACCTTCGATCTTGAGCAACCGCGCCACGCGATGCTTGCCGCAACGCTCGCCCAGGTCGCGCATGTCCAGCGTGAGCTTGCGGTAGCCGTAGACACCGCCACTCTCCAGCCATGCCTGCTTGAGCAAGCCCAGAAGCCTCTGGTCGTCCTTGGCCCGTGGACTTTGCGGCGCTGCCTTCCACGCGTAGTAGCCGCTGGGGTGTAGCTGCATCACCTTGCACATGCGCCGCACGCTGTGTTCCTGCGCATGCTGCTTGATGAACGCGTACCTCACCCGGACTGCCTGGCAAAGTACGCGGCGGCTTTTTTTAGGATGTCACGCTCCTCGGTCACGCGCTTGAGTTCAGCCTTCAGCCGCCGCAGCTCCTCAGTCTGGGACGTCTGCATCTGTCGTTCTGGCGCAGGCACCGAATAGACCTTGATCCACTTGTACAGGCTGTGCTGGCTCACGCCGATCCGGGCAGATACATCGGCCACCCGGTGGCCTCGCTCCGTGATCTGCTTGACCGCTTCGATCTTGCATTCTTCGGGATATGGCTGCTTTGTCATGGCACCTCCTATTGGGCCTCAGGTTTGAGGCTCGAAGGTGTCTAGTTCAGCCGGGGCGATTCAGCTAACATTCAGCCTTGAGACGAAGCAGGGGATGACCGGCCTTGTGCTGGTTGAACAGTCCGACGCTGTCGCTTCACAGGCCTGAGCCCGGAGCATTCCGCAACCAGCGCTCCGTGGCCTCGGCGTCCAGGGGGGCGGACACCACAAACCCCTGAATCAAGTCACACCCCAGCCCCGCCAGCAGATCGATCTGTGCCTGCGTCTCCACCCCTTCGGCCACGGTTTTGAGCTGCAGGCTGCGGCCCATCTGGATGATGGCGGTGACGATGGCCACGTCGTCGGAGTTGCCGGGGGTGTCGGCCACGAAGGAGCGGTCGATCTTGAGCTTGTCGATGGGGTAGCGCTTGAGATAGGCCAGCGATGAATAGCCCGTGCCGAAGTCGTCAATGGAGATGCCCACGCCCAGGGCCTTGAGGGCGTTGAGGGTGCCCAGCACCTGGCCGGTCTGGTGCATGAGCACGGATTCCGTCAGCTCGATCTCCAGGTACTGGGGCGCGAGGCCGGTTTCGAGCAGGACGGCGGCGATTTCAGCGGCCACGTCGCGCTGGCGGAATTCCAGGGCCGAGAAGTTCACGGCCATGGGCACCAGGGCCAGGCCCTGGTCCTGCCAGGCCTTGAGCTGACGGCAGGCCTCGCGCATCACCCAGCGGCCGATGGGGGTGATGAGGCCGCGCGATTCCGAGAAGGTGATGAATTCGTCCGGGCCCACCAGCCCGCGCTCCGGGTGGCGCCAGCGCACCAGCGCCTCCAGGCCCTGCAGCGTGCCGTCGGCCAGGCAGATCTGGGGCTGGTAGTGCAGAACGAAGTGGTTGTGGGCAATGGCCTCGCGCAGCTGACGCTCTTGCTGCAGCACGTCCAGTGCGCTGGCATCCATGCTGGAGACATAGAACTGGCGGTTGCCGCGCCCGCTTTCCTTGGCGTGGTGCATGGCCGCATCGGCGCAGCGCAGCAGCACATCGGCGCTGCCGCCATGGTCCGGGAAGAGGCTGATGCCGATGGAGGGCGAGATGGTGAGCGGCAGCTGGTCCACCGTGAACACGCCGTGCATGGATGCCAGCAGCTTGTCGGCCACCATGGCAACGTCGTCCTGGTTTTGCACGTCGGTCAGCACCACCACAAACTCGTCGCCGCCCAGACGCGCCACCACGTCGGCATCGCGCACGCCCTGGCGCAGGCGCTCGGCCACGTTGCGCAGCAGCTGGTCGCCTGCGTGGTGGCCCAGCGAGTCGTTCACGGTCTTGAAATGGTCCAGGTTCACAAACAGCACGGCCACAGAGCCATGGCGCCTGCGCGCCAGCGACAGCACCTGCGACAGCTGCTCCATGAGGAAATGCCGGTTGGGCAGCTGCGTGAGGGTGTCGTGCAGGGCGATGAAGGCCTCGCGCTCCTGCGCCTGCTTGCGGGCGGTGATGTCGCGCACCACCACGATGCGGTAGTCGGCGTGGTGCAGGGGCATGGTCTTGCCCACCACCTCGACGGGGATGGCGTGGCCATCCTTGTGGCAGATGGTGACCTCGTACGGGTCCTCCCGGCCGCTGCGGGTGTATTCGAGCGCCGTGGCGCGCCATTCGGGGCTGATGAAGTTGAAGATCGACAGGCCGATGACTTCCTGCAGGCTGTAGCCCGTGAGCCGGGTGAGTGCCTCGTTGCCGTCGGTGATGAGGCCGTCGCGGTGGAACACGATGGCTTCGTCCGTGGCCTCGGTGAACTTGCGCATGCGCTCTTCGCTCTGACGCACCTCGCGCTCCGCGCGCCAGCGCTCAGTGATGTCGGTGATGAGCACGAACGAGCCGAGCTGCTGCTCCGCGTCGCCAAAATGCGGGATCAGGGTGACCTCGATCATCCGCGTCTCACCGTTGGGCAGGGTCTGCTCGCGGGTGTACTTCACGCGCGCGCCCTGCGCGCAGCGCTCCACATGCGGCTCGATCGCCTGCCAGGCCTTGTCGCCAATGGCCTCCTGCACGGTCAGGCCCAGGATGGATTCGGTGCTGTGGCCGTTGTAGGCAGCGTAGCCCTGGTTGGCAAACTGGCAGCGCAGGCCGGGCAGGTCGTAGTAGGCCATCAGCGCCGGCACTGAGTCGGCGATCAGGCGCAGCAGCGAGTCGCTGGAGCCTCCCTGGCCCGGGGCGTTGGCTGCATTGGATGAATCTGGCATGTCCCACTCGGTGCGTGTCCGATGGTTATAGCCGATACCCCTGACGGGGGCGTAAGGTAGTTGCCCGGATACCCCGGGCCGGATAATCGGGCCATGACCTCCAAAGAAACCCCCGCCAGCACCGATTTCCGCACGCTGGCCCTGAGCCCCGCCATGCTGGCCAACCTGCAGCAGCTGGGCTACACCACCATGACCCCCATCCAGGCCGCCAGCCTGCCACCCGCGCTGCTGGGCAAGGACCTGATCGCCCAGGCCAGCACCGGCAGCGGCAAGACGGCCGCGTTTGCGCTGGCGCTGCTGGCCAACCTCAACCCCCGCCGCTTTGCGGTGCAGGCCCTGGTGCTGTGCCCCACGCGCGAGCTGGCCGACCAGGTGACCACCGAGATCCGCCGCCTGGCGCGCGCCGAGGAGAACATCAAGGTCGTGACCCTGTGCGGTGGCGTGCCGCTGCGCGGCCAGATGCTGAGCCTGGAGCATGGTGCGCACATCGTGGTGGGCACACCCGGCCGGGTGATGGACCACCTGGAGCGCCAGCACCTGACGCTGGAGGCGCTGAACACCCTGGTGCTGGACGAAGCCGACCGCATGCTCGACATGGGCTTCTTCGACGACATCGTGACCGTGGCGCGCCAGTGCCCCAAAGAGCGCCAGACCCTGTTGTTCTCGGCCACCTACCCCGAAGGCATCGCCAAACTGAGCGCCCAGTTCATGAAGTCGCCCGAGCAGATCACCGTGCAGGCCCAGCATGCCGAGGGCAAGATCGAGCAGCGCTGGTACGAGGTGAAGAACAGCGAGCGCCTGCATGTGGTGTCGCAACTGCTCAACCACTTCCGCCCCGACTCGTCCATTGCGTTCTGCAACACCAAGCAGCAGTGCCGCGACCTGGTGGGCGTGCTGCAGGCGCAGGGTTTCAGCGCGCTGGCGCTGTTTGGTGAGCTGGAGCAGCGCGAGCGCGACCAGGTGCTGGTGCAGTTTGCCAACAAGAGTTGCTCGGTGCTGGTGGCCACCGATGTGGCGGCGCGCGGCCTCGATATCGCCAATCTGGCAGCTGTCATCAACGTGGACGTGACGCCCGACCCCGAGGTGCACATCCACCGCATCGGCCGCACCGGTCGGGGCGATGCCGAAGGCCTGGCGCTGAACCTGGCCAGCATGGACGAGATGGGCAGCGTGGGCAAGATCGAGCAGCTGCAGGGCCGCGAGTCGCGCTGGTTCCCGCTGGCCGACCTCACGCCTACGGGCAACGGCCCGCTGGTGCCGCCCATGATCACCATCCAGATCATCGGGGGCCGCAAGGAGAAGATCCGCGCGGGCGATGTGCTGGGCGCGCTGACCGGCGACATGGGCTACACCCGCGAGCAGGTGGGCAAGATCAATGTGAACGACTTCTCGACCTACGTGGCCGTGGACCGTGCGATTGGCGCGCAGGCCGTGCAGCGGCTCAACAGTGGGCGCGTCAAGGGCAAGAGCGTGAAGGCGCGCCTGGTGCTGGGCAATGAAAGCTTTGAATGAAATTGGCCGTTACCGCTCGTCCAGTAAGCCTGAGCAGCTATTGATTTGATACTGCTTGGGCCGGGTGGCGCGGTGCAGCGCAACCGTTCACAGATTGTGCGCAGGCCGTGGGTCCAGGGGCGTGTCGGGTCACGAACTGCGGGCTCGCCCGGTGCTTTCGCCAACCCCGCCCCTCACTTGACCGCGCCCGCCGCCTGCAGCATCTGCACCATGGCGCCGTAGCCCCGCTGGCGTGCCAGCTGCAGGGGCGTGTTGCCCTGCCGGTCGGTCAGTGCGTGGCTGGCGCCCGCCTGCAGCAACGCCTGCAGCGTGGCCTGGTGGCGCGGGCCGCCGTTGCCCAGCACGATGGATTCGATGAGCGCCGTCCAGTGCAGGTTGTTCACATGGTCCAGCGGCGCCCCGGCGGCAATCAGCTGGCGCACCACGCCGTCGTGCCCCAGGTGTGCGGCGGCGATCAGGGCCGTGCCGTCGTAGCGGCTGGTCACCTGTTTGGCGCTGGCGCCCAGTTGCAGCAGCAGGCGCAGCGTGGCTTCGTCGTCGGCCACGGCGGCGATGGTCACGGCGTCGTAGCGGTCGTTCTCCAGCGCATTCAGGTCGGCCCCGGCCTGGGCAAGGGCGCGGATGGCATCGGCCTGCCGGGCAAAGGTCGCCACATGCAGTGGCGTGCGGCCGTAGCCATCGCGGGCATTCACGTCGGCCCTTGCCGCGATCAGCTTGGCAAGCGCGGGCATATCGCCCCGCGCCGCAGCGGCATGCAGGCCCTGGTAGGCAGCGGTTTCGGCCGCCGTGGGAGGCACCTGGGCCTGGGCAGTGGTGGCGTAGGCCAGTGACGCGGCCAATGCGAATACAAGGTTCCAGGGCTTCATGGGGACCTCCGATAACTCGCGTTGCGGGTGAGGGCGGCTGATTACTTCAGCAAGTCCTGCACCTTGGCGATGCCCGCCACGGCGCACTGCTCGTCCAGGTGGCCGCCGGGTGCACCGCCCACACCCACGGCGCCGATGACTTCGTTCCCCACCTTCACGGGCACGCCGCCGCCCAGCAGCAGGTAGCCGGGGATGTTGACCAGGTTGGCCGCTGCGGGGTTCTTCTGTGCGCCTTCCATCATGGCCAGCGTGGTGTTCTTGGCCGATGCCGAGGTGTAGGCCTTCAGGCGGCTGGCTTCCAGCGTGTGCGGGCCGGCATTGTCGGCGCGCTGCACTGCGCGCACGGTGCCCGCGCGGTCCACCACGGTGGCGGTGACGTTGTAGCCGTTGGCGGTGCAGGTGGCCACGGTTTGCGCGGCGATCTGCGTGGCCAGGTCCAGCGACATGTTCTTTTCGGTGCGCACGCCTTCGGCGCTGGCAGCGGTGGCGATCAGGGACAGGGTGAGGGCGGCGGCGGATGCGAGGCGGTTGTGCATGGTGTTCTCCGGTGTTTTTGAGATCGGTGCCACCCTTTGTGGCGCCGTGGGAGAACTGTAAAAATTGGCGCCGTTTTCAGCCATTCGGGCGGCTACGCGCGGGCCTCCGTAAAACTACGGAAGGCCTTTGCAGACTGATTCAGGATGCCGCATCCACCAGCGCCGCATACCGCCGGATCAGCTGCGCCAGCGACTCCGCCCCCAGCTTGGCAAACAGGTTGGCGCGGTGTGTTTCCACCGTGCGCGGGGAGAGTTCGAGCGCTCGGCCGATTTCCTTGTTGGTCAGCCCCTCCACGATCAGCCCCAGCACCTCGCGCTCACGGGCCGAGAGCTGCGCAAAACGCTCGCGCGCCTGCTGGTCGGCCTGGTGGCGCTCGCGCGAGCGCACATGCTGGCGCACGGCGTTTTGCAGGGCCTCGATCAGCACTTCGTCGTCCACCGGCTTTTCCAGGAACTCGGCCGCACCGGTCTTGAACGCGCGGCGGCACATCTCCACCGTGCCGTGGCCGGTGAGCAAAATCACGGGCTGGTCCACACCCTGCGCCAGCAGCTGCTCCAGCACCGTCAGGCCGCTGATGCCGGGCATGCGCACATCGAGCACGATGGCGCCGATGCTGGCGCGGTCAAACCCGGCCATGAAGGACTGCGGGTCGGCCCAGGCCTGCACGCGCAGGCCCACGGTGCTGATGAGCAGGGAGAGGCCCTCGCGCACGGCGGCATCGTCGTCCACCAGGTGGATCAGGGGAGAGAGGGAGTGGGCGGCGTCGGTCATGGCATGGAGGAGGGCGCGGGCGTGTCGGGCGCCGCAGGCAGCACGAGCAGGAATTCCGCGCCCCGCACGGCGGGGTCGGCGGGCGCCAGGGCCAGGCTGGCGCCCATGGCCTGGGCCAGGCTCTCGCACAGCGTGAGGCCCAGCCCCAGCCCACCGCTGCGCGTGGTGTAGAACGGCTCGAACAGGTGCGCGCGCGCCTCGGGCGGCACGCCGGGGCCGTGGTCGCGCACCGACAGGGCTCCATGCGCGGCGTCCGGCATCCACAGGCGCAGCGCCAGCTGGCGCTCGGCCTGGGGCACCTGGTCCAGCGCCTGCAGCGCGTTCATCAGCAGGTTGTGCACGATCTGCTGCAGGGCCACGGGCTCGGCCAGCACGGCGGGCAGGTCGGGCGCGATGGACACCGTGGGTGCCACGCCGCGCTGCGCCATCTCGGGCTCCAGCAGGTGCAGCACATCCTGCACGGCGGTGGCCAGCGCCAGCGGCTGGGCCTGGCCCGCCAGTTCAGGGCGCTCCACCAGGCGGCGCAGGCGGCCCACCACGGTGGATGCGCGGCGCGCTTGCTCCACGGCGCGGGCCATGGCGGTCTGCGCGGTGTCGATATCGGGCGGGTCGTCGGCCAGCAGGCGCTGGGCGGCCTGTGTGCTTGACAGCAGTGCGGTCAGCGGCTGGTTCAGCTCGTGGGCCATGCCCGCCGCCAGCTCGCCCAGCGTGTTCAGCCGCGCCACCTGGCCCAGGCGCAGCAGCTCCTCGGCCCGCTGGCGCGCAATGCGCTGGCGCCACCAGGCCAGGCCACCGCCCCACAGCGCGGCGGTGAACACGCACCAGCCCAGCATGGCCAGCCAGGGCAGCTCGGCCAGCCCCACCGTGCGCCGCGCCACCACATCCAGCGGCTGGCTGGGTGCGGCCAGCAGTTTGTGGAAGGCATACGACCAGCCCAACCCCTCGCCCACGCGGCCCGGCTGCACCACAAAGGCGGCGGCGCCCTGTTCCAGGGTGACCCGCACCGGGCTGGTGGCCATGTCCATCGGCCATTCGTCCTGCGGCACGGTGGCGCGCAGGTCGATCTGCAGCGCGTGGCTGGCCGGGGTGCTGGCCAGCACCAGATGGAAGCGGCCGGCGGGCAGGTCCACCAGCGCCATCTCGGCATGCCCGGAGCGGCGCGAGGCGGCCTCGGCCGCCGAGAGCGGCGCCTGCAGTGCGCCCGGCCAGCCTCCCTCGCCTCCCTCACCCGCGCCCCCGGGCCGCTGCAGCACCGACAGGATCTGCGGGTATACCGAGGGCAGGCGGGGCAGGGTGGCATCGGCTGCACTGCCCTGGTCGGGCGCCGAGGGCTGCAGCAGGGCCAGGGTGGCGAGGATCGCGTCGTGCTGCACCACACGCTGGCTGAGCAGCCGGTGCACGATGCGCGCGTCGGTCTCGAACGCTGCGTGCAGCTGCTGCAGGCGGTTGAGCGCCAGCCAGCTGCACCCCGCGCAGGCGACCAACGCCCACACCACCAGGCTGGGCAGGTGGGGCGTATGTCGCAACAGAGGGCGCCAGGCGGGGAGCATGCGCGGATTCTGGCATGGGGGCTGCACAGGGCATCCCCCCCGCAGCCGGGGGGGGGATCGCTGGCTGAACAGAGCTTAAGGTGGCTCTGGTGTAATTCCCGACACGACTGCTGCCGCTCCTTCGCGCCCCCTCCATGTCCGCTGCTGCTCCCACATCCCACCCCTGGCTCTCGCCCCGCAACCTGCTGTGGGCCTCGGTGGCCGTGGCGGTGGTCACCATCGCGCTCAAGACCTTGGCCTGGGTGGTCACGGGCTCGGTGGGCTTGCTGTCGGACGCGATGGAGTCCTTCGTGAACCTGGCCAGCGCCATGTTTGCGCTGGCCATGGTGACGGTGGCGGCACGGCCAGCCGATGACGACCACCCCTACGGCCACCACAAGGCTGAATACTTTTCTTCGGGGTTCGAGGGCATCCTCATCATGGGCGTGTCGGCAGGCATCCTGTGGGCGGCGGGGCACAGCCTGTTCGACCCGCAGCCCATCGAGCAGGTGGGCTGGGGCCTGGGCCTGTCGGTGCTCAGCTCGGCCCTCAACGGGCTGCTGGCCTGGGTGATGTTCCGCTCGGCACGCGAGCACCGCTCCATCGCGCTGGAGGCCGATGCCCGCCACCTGGTCACGGATGTGTGGACCTCGGCCGGTGTGCTGGTGGGCATCGCGGGCGCGGCCCTGACCGGCTGGCTGTGGCTGGATGCCGTGGCGGCGATTGCCGTGGCCCTGAACATTCTGAAAGAAGGCGTGGAGCTGGTGTGGCGGTCGTCCCAGGGCCTCATGGATTCGGCGGTCGAGCCAGAGGTGCAGGCCACCATCGACGCCACGCTGCAACAGTTTGTGGCGGCCCAGGCACCGGGCGCCGTGCGGTTCGACCATGTCTCCACCCGCCGCGCGGGCCAGCGCCAGTTTGTGGACATGCACCTGCACATGCCCGCCGACTGGACCCTGCGCCACGCCGCCGAATTGCGTGGTCAGGTGGAGCGCGCGCTGATGACCGCCGTGCCCGGCCTGCGTGCCACCATCGAGCTGCTGCCCAGCGACGTGGAAGCGCATTTTGACGACCCCCGTGACGATGTGAAGGAAGCCGTGAAGTGATCAGTGTTTTGCAACGTGTGCGCGAGGCGCGCGTGGAAGTGGACGGGCAGACCGTGGGCGCCATCGGCGCGGGCCTTTTGGTGCTGGTGTGTGCCGAACGCGGCGACACCGAGGCCGAGGCCGACAAGCTGCTGGCCAAGCTCCTCAAGCTGCGCATCTTTTCGGACGAAGCGGGCAAGATGAACAAAAGCGTGCAGGACATAGGCGGCGGCCTGCTGCTGGTGAGCCAGTTCACCCTGGCCGCCGACACCACCGGGGGCAACCGCCCCAGCTTCACCCAGGCCGCTGCACCCGACGAGGGGCGCCGCCTGTACGACTACTTTGTCGCCCAGGCCCGCCAGGCCCATCCCGTGGTGGCCACGGGCCAGTTTGCGGCCGACATGCAGGTGCACCTGGTCAACGACGGGCCGGTGACCATACCGCTGCGCATCGCGCCAGCAGTGGCTTGATGGTTGTCAAAATTAATAGCTGAAACCGATTGATGGACGCGCGGTAGCAGCCATTTTGGCCCGTTGTTCCAGCCCGGGTAGGCTATTGCCGCCAGAAGAACAGCCCCGCCATAACCAGCCCCGTCAGCACAATGCCGCCGCGCAGCCAGTCGGCCGGAATGCGCCGCGCCACGCGTGCACCGCCATAGCCGCCTGCGGTGGCTGCCACCATCATCATCAGCGCCGCTGGCCACTGCACCACGCCACCGGCCGCGTAGATCGCGACGGCAATGGCGGTGAGCAGTGCCGACACCCAGTTCTTGAGGCCGTTCATGGCGTTCAGGTTGGTCTGCCCCAGCAGGCCGAACAGCGCCAGCAGCAGGATGCCCAGCCCTCCGTTGAAGTACCCGCCATAGGCCGCCACCGCCAGCACGCCCACGGTGGCCTTGGCGGCGGACGGTGTGCCGCCCGCCAGCATCCGGCGCAACTGCGGCCCGAACGCAAACAACGCCGTGGCCGCCAGCAGCAGCCAGGGCACTACGCGGCGGAAAGTGGCATCGGGCGTGACCAGCAGCAGCGCCGCCCCCGCCGCGCCACCGATGAGCGACAACACCACCAGCAGCCGCATCGACAGCCCCGGCGGCGGCGCGGTGTCCTCCCGGAACCCCCAGGCCCCCGCCACGTAACCCGGCAGCAGCGCCACCGTGCCCGTGGCATTGGCGACCACCGGCGGCACGCCGATGAAGACGAGGGCGGGCAGCGTCAGAAAGCTGCCGCCACCGGCGACGGCATTGAGAGCGCCGGCGACGAAGGCGGCGGTGAGCAGCAGGGCGGTTTCGAACATGTCTCGGGTCGGAAGATGGCGGCACAGGCGCTAGGCCTTCCGATGGTAGTGACTGTGGCGCGGCTATCCGGCATGGAACCGGCCGCCGCCGCACAAAGGTGTTTTGCCCAAAAGGGGGGCAAAAATGGCCATGTCACCCCCTGCCGTGTGGGCCACATGGACGTGCAATGGCTATTGCGCGTACGGGTCTGCAAAGCCCAGCTCTTGCAGGATGGCCGTCTCGTACGCCTCCATCTCCTCGGCATCGGCCTCGCTGGTCTCGTGGTCCCAGCCCTGGGCGTGCAGCGTGCCATGCACCAGCATGTGGGCGTAGTGCTCTTCCAGGCTCTTGTTCTGCTCTTTCGCTTCGCGCTCGATCACCGGGGCGCAGAGCACCAGGTCGGCCGTCACCACGGGCTCCTGGGTGTAGTCGAACGTGAGCACGTTGGTGGCGTAGTCCTTGTGGCGGTACTCGCGGTTGAGCTGCTGGCCTTCGTCGGCACCCACGATGCGCACGGTGATCTCTGCGTCGGTGGCCAGGGCGTGGCGGATCCAGCGCGTGACCTTGTGGCGCGGGAGCACGGCGCGGTGTGCTGCCGCGCCGTCAAAGGCGCCGAACTGCAGCGACAGGGAGAGTTGGTTCAATGGCATTGTGAGGATTTTTGGGCTGCTGCCGCCTAACAGGCAAGGCTTGTCAGCTATAAAAATAATAGCTCTACTCGCGACTGCGCGTAGCTGCAGCGCGGCGAGGGGCATCGTAGGCGTCCACGATGCGGGCGACCAGCGGGTGGCGCACCACGTCGGCGCTGGTGAAATGGGTGACGGCGATGCCCTTGACGCGTTTCAAAACCCGTTCGGCGTCCACCAGGCCGCTCATCGCGCCCTTGGGCAGGTCGATCTGGCTCACGTCGCCCGTGACCACGGCGCGCGAGCCGAAGCCGATGCGGGTGAGGAACATCTTCATCTGTTCGGGCGTGGTGTTCTGGGCCTCGTCCAGGATCACGAAGGCGTTGTTCAGCGTGCGCCCGCGCATAAAGGCCAGTGGCGCGATCTCGATGGCGTTGCGCTCGAAGGCCTTTTGCACCTTATCGTGCCCCATCAGTTCGTACAGCGCGTCGTACAGCGGGCGCAGGTAGGGGTCCACCTTCTGCGCCAGATCGCCGGGCAGGAAGCCCAGGCGCTCGCCCGCCTCCACGGCCGGGCGGGTCAGCACGATGCGCTGCACGCCGCTGCGCTCCAGGGCATCCACGGCGCTGGCGACGGCAAGGTACGTCTTGCCCGTGCCTGCGGGGCCGATGCCGAAGGTGATGTCGTGCGTGGCGATGTTCTGCAGGTACAGGTTCTGTGTGGGCGTGCGCCCGCGCAGGTCGGCCCGGCGCGTGTTGAGCACGATGGCGTCGTCCGGCGCTTCCAGCAGCTCGCTGTCGCCTGCCAGCATCAGCTGGATATGGTCTTCGGGGATGGGGCGCTCGGCCATTTCGTAGAGGGCCTGCAGCAGCTCCATGGCCTGCGTGGCCTTGGCCTTGGGGCCGTCCACCTTGAACTGTTCGTGCCGGTGCGCAATGCTGACCTGCAGCGCCTCTTCGATGGTGCGCAGGTGGGCGTCGGCCGGGCCACACAGGTGGGTGAGCCGGGTGTTGTTGTGGGGAGTGAAGGTGTGGCGCAGGATCACGCTGATAATTCCCGTCAGGCAATAGAAACGGCCACATGACGAGGCCACGCGGCAGTGCCGCGCGGCAGGCCAGCGTCGGCAAAAGGACATCAATGATAGGCAAATTGACCGGCACCCTGCTGGAGAAGAATCCCCCCGAGGTGCTGCTGGACTGCCACGGCGTCGGCTATGAGGTGAATGTGCCCATGAGCACCTTCTACAACCTGCCCGCCGTGGGCGAACGTGTGAGCCTGCTCACCCAGTTCATTGTGCGCGAGGACGCGCAGCTGCTGTATGGTTTTGGCACGGCGCAGGAGCGCCAGGCGTTTCGGGAGCTGATCAAGATATCGGGCGTGGGCCCGCGCACCGCGCTGTCCATCCTGAGCGGCATGGGCGTGGGCGACCTGGCCCAGGCCATCTCGCTGCAGGAGGCGGGGCGCCTGGTCAAAGTGCCCGGCATCGGCAAGAAGACGGCCGAGCGCCTGTTGCTGGAACTCAAGGGCAAGCTGGGCGCAGACATGGGCGCAGTGCGTGGCGCTGCCACCAGCGATGCGCAGGCCGACATCCTGCAGGCGCTGTTGGCTTTGGGCTACAACGACAAAGAGGCGGCGGCGGCGCTCAAGGCGCTGCCTGCGGAGGTGGGGGTGAGTGACGGTATTAAGCTGGCACTGAAGGCACTGGCGCGCTGATAATTGCGTCCCGACCAAGCCTTGGAGCTGCGCGAGCATGGCACTCTAGCCCCGAGCGGGGCAGTGGCGGTGCCCCCGTGCCCGTGGCATCACAGCGCTGGTCTATGCGGAACAAAGGATTTTGACAATGAAAGAATTTTCCATCCGGCGCTGGGCGGTTGTCCTGACGGCTGCAGTTGCTGTGCTGTCGGGGTGTGGGGGATCCAGTGATGCCCCAGCAAGCGCACAGCTGCGCTCCTCCGTGGAAAGCCGTGTGCAACCCGTCAGCGCGGTGCAGGATGTGGCACGCGTTAAATCGCGCAGTGCAGCTGCAGCACCCAAGGCATCCGTGGTCAGTCTGGGAGAGCTCGCCGTTGAGAAGACCGAGGCTTCCGCTTCCGTGGGACCGCAGCTGGTAGGTGCTGGCCGTGATGTGTCCGCCACCAAGTCGGGCTCAGCAACCCAATCGCTCTGGCAGTGGAAAGAGACCCCGGCCGGGGGCGCCGTAGCCGCCATTAGTTTTCGGGCAGAAGGGGCCTATGGTGTGCGCCTGGGGGTTCTGGTCAAGCAACTGCCAGGCAGTGCCACGGTGCGTGTTTACACCCAGGCTTCGCCAGGTAAGGTGTTCGAAATTGCGGGTCACGAAATTCTGCAGTTGATCGAGCGCAACCAAGCGGCGGGCGATCACTCGGATGCTGCGAGGACCTGGTGGACGCCTGATACGGGCGAAGCAGAGGCGACCCTGGAGGTTGAACTGCCCCGCGGCGTGGCAACGACTGCGCTCAACATTTCAGTACCTACGCTGTCGCATATTTTTGTCAATCTTGCGGTGCCCACGGAAGAGGAGTTCCAGGCCCAGCAGCAAAGGACGAAGGATGTTGGGGATTCGGATGCCTGTAATCTGGATGCCACTTGCCACGCAGATGGGGCCAGTGAGCGCAATGCGGTTGCGCGTATGGTGTTCGTCAAAGACGCGAAGTCCTATTTGTGCACGGGCACACTGCTCAATGATGGCAATTCGACAGGGAAACCTTATTTCCTGAGTGCCAACCACTGCATTTCCGATCAAACCGTCGCCTCAACTTTGCGTACAGATTGGTTCTTCCGTTCTTCCAGCTGCAACAGCGGTGCGCTGCAGAGTTCCAGCTCCAGGAAGGTCGGCGGAGCCCAGCTCCTATATGCCAGTGCCGACACCGATACGGCTCTTCTGCTGCTGAGCGACACCCCGCCTGCAGGGGCTGTTTTTGCAGGTTGGGATGCCTCCACCGTCGCCTCGGGTGCGTCCATCATCGGGTTGCATCACCCCAGCGGTGATTTGCTCAAACTGAGCTATGGCGCAGTGATGGGGCAGTCATCCTGTGCGACGACTTCAGGGACAAGTTTCTCGTGCTCGGGCACCAGCGGCAATTACTACCGGGTGAACTGGAGCCAGGGCACGACAGAGGGGGGAAGCAGCGGTTCCGCCCTGTTTCTCAGTGGCAAGGTCGTAGGTACCTTGTATGGTGGCAGTGCGGTATGTTCCAACAAATCGTCTTCGGACTTCTATGGGCGCTTTGATGTTGCTTACAACGCTGCGTTGAAGAACTGGCTGGCACCGACGGGGGGGAGCACGGGGCGTACAGCGGTTTACCGCTTCTACAACAGCAAGACCGGGGCGCATTTCTACACGGCGAGTGCCTCCGAGCGGGATTTCGTGATCCGCACTTTTCCAGAGTTCGGTTACGAGAACATCGCCTTCTATGCGTACCCCGATGTGAGTTCCGGAAAAGACCCCGTATTCCGTTTTTACAACGCGACCAGCGGCGCACATTTTTACTCTGGCAGCGTGGCCGAGCGGGATTTTGTGATCGCCACCTTCCCTGAGTTCCGTTATGAAGTTGTTAGCTGGTATGCGCAAACGGCTTCTGGCAATGGTGCTTCTCCGATCTATCGTTTCTACAACAGCAAGACCGGCGCACACTTCTACACTATCAGTGCTGCAGAGCGTGACTTTGTGATTCAGGTGCATACAGACTTCCGGTACGAGGGCCCCATGTACCATGCGTGGACCACTCAGTAAGAAGCAAAAATGCGGCGACACAACCCATGGGGTGTTGCCGCTTTGAGGGCTTTTTTCAACGCTCCACGCTATCGGACCGCCGCGGATTGCACAGGCTCGATGCGCTCGCCACATGACCATCCAAACCGACGATTTCGCCCCCGCCCCCACCAAGCGCGTTGTCTCTGCAGCGCCCAGCTCCCCCCAAGAGGAGGCGATCGAGCGGGCCCTGCGGCCCAAGCTGCTGCAGGAGTACGTGGGCCAGGCCAAGGCGCGGGAGCAGCTGGAAATCTTCATCGGTGCGGCCAGGAAACGCGAAGAGGCGCTGGACCATGTGCTGCTGTTTGGCCCGCCGGGCCTGGGCAAGACCACGCTGTCGCACATCATCGCGGCCGAGCTGGGGGTGAACCTGCGCCAGACCAGCGGCCCGGTGCTGGAAAAGCCCAAGGACTTGGCGGCGCTGCTGACCAACCTGGAGAAGAACGACGTCCTCTTCATCGATGAGATCCACCGCCTCTCGCCCGTGGTCGAGGAAATCCTCTACCCGGCGCTGGAGGACTACCAGATCGACATCATGATCGGCGAAGGGCCCGCCGCGCGCAGCATCAAGCTCGACCTGCAGCCCTTCACGCTGGTGGGCGCCACCACGCGTGCGGGCATGCTCACCAACCCGCTGCGCGACCGCTTTGGCATCGTGGCGCGGCTGGAGTTCTACACGGCCGAAGAGCTGGCGCGCATCGTCAATCGCAGTGCGGGCCTGCTCAACGCGCCCATGGACGACGAAGGCGGCTTTGAGATCGCCCGCCGCTCGCGTGGCACGCCGCGCATTGCCAACCGGCTGCTGCGCCGCGTGCGCGACTACGCCGAGGTCAAGGGCGATGGCCGCATCACCAAATCCATTGCCGACAAGGCACTCGCCATGCTTGACGTGGACCCGCAAGGTTTTGACGTGATGGACCGCAAGCTGCTCGAAGCCGTGATCCACCGCTTTGACGGCGGCCCCGTGGGGCTGGACAACATTGCCGCCAGCATTGGCGAAGAGGCGGGCACGATTGAGGATGTGATCGAGCCCTACCTGATCCAGCAGGGCTTTCTGCAACGCACGCCGCGCGGGCGCATCGCCACGCTGGCGGCGTTCCGGCACCTGGGGCTGCAGCCCCCGGCGCAGCGCGGCAATCCCGATCTGTTCGGGGCCTGATCCCTCTAGGCACAGACTGGCAGCGCAGGCGATGGCGCGGCAAAGGCGGCGTGGCCGCAAACACCTCCCTCCCGTCAAAAAGCCCGGCCCCCTGCTGGCAGACGAAGACTTTGCCGCCAGGATGGGCCTGAGCCCGTTCCAGTGGACGGTGCAGCAGCTGGCGCTGGTGTTGGCCTGCGCAAGCGTGTGCCTGCATGCGTTCATCACGCTGTGCTACGGCGTGGCCCCGGTGTTTGTGGGTGCGCCTGTCAGCCTGATGGGCCTGCCTGCGCTGGTCTGGCTGGCGGCCGACGGTGTCTGGGCCTGGGCCCTGGTGTGCACGCTGCGCAGGCGCTGGGGCTCGCCGCGGGATTTGCCGGTAGACCCGCGCTCCGCCTGGCGTTACGGCGGCGGGTTCTGCCTGGCAGCGGTGGCTGTGGGGCTGGCGGTGGTGGATGCGTGGCAGCCTATGTGGCGCGGGCTGGTGGGGGCGGGGGCTTCCTGGCCGCTGTGGCCGGTGCAGGTTGCCTTGCCAGTGTGTCTGCCGCTGGCGCGGGAGCCTTTGGCGGGCGCCGCCATCGCGGTGGCGTTTGGTGCGCTGGTGGTCAGCGTGGTGGCGCTCAAGTGGCTGGGGCAGGCCCGGATGTTTCTGGTGCTGATGGCCGTGAGCCTGGCGGCGTTTGCGGCGTGGGTCTGGGGCGAAGCCTGCGTGCGGTTCGCGGGTGCCCGGGGGCTGGCGGGTGTGGCCCTTCCTGCCATCCAGGCCGAAGCCCTGGCAGCACCCGCCGACTTCAACGCCTGGGTCTGGGCCCTGTGGTGGACGGGTGTATTGCTGTGGCTGGCGGCGGCCTCGGCTGCGGCGGGCGTCTTTCACCTGCCACGTGTGGCCCTGGAGGCCATGCGGCAACGGGCTTGATGCAGGGCGGGGCGGCCTCAGGCCGTGATGGCTGCCGAGGGGGCCGCCGGTTGCGAACGGCCTGGAGCGCTGCCGCCCGCCTGCTGCCCCAGCAGCCAGCCCCCCACGATGAGCGCCTGCGCCGCGTAGTACGTGGACAAGACCCACACCTGCGACCAGGGCAGGGGCTGCACAAAACGGTTGGTGGCCAGCAGCGAATCGCTCAGCATAAAGAACCCCGCGCCGAGGGCGACCAGCAGCGCAGGCCCATCGCGCAGCACGGTGGCACGCCCGATGGCCTGAGCCGCCATCAGCGCAATCACCAGCACATAGGCCGCCACGGGCGCGCGCAGCGCGGGCGGCAGGCCAGCGGCCCACAAGAAAGCGTACATCGCCACGCCAATACCCAGTGTGGCCACCAGCGCACCCCGGTGCGGAAACCAGCTCTGTCCGCTCTTGAACAGCGCCACATAGAACAGGTGCGCCACCAGGAAACTCACCAGCCCCGGGATGAAGAAGCCGGAAAACATCAAAAACACGTCGCCCGCCAGCGACCCGGCCAGTGCCGCCGCCATCAGCCACCAGTTTTTGGAGTCAAAAAGGTCTTCTGCGCGCAATGAATAAGCGCTTATCGCTATCAAAATAATAGCTATTGCCATCGTCAGGGGCTTGAAGACCCAGTGCCACTCGGTCAGCCCCAGCGCACTGGTGGCCGTGGCCAGGGCGGCGCTTTGCAGCATCAGCGCCATCCCCATGCCGATGCGCCCCTGCATCACGGCGCCCAGCGCCCACTGGCTGACCAGCAGCACCGCAAACCAGATCGCGTTGTGCGCCAGCGGCGCCGCGTCGGCCTGCCATAGAAACGCGGCCACCCCGGCCAGCAGGATGCCGAACTGCACCAGCGCAAACCCCTGCACGGCCCGTGACATGGGCGGGTGGTAGAGCTGCATCTGCGCCATGCTGAAGGCGGGCTTGGGAAAACGCTCCGCCACATCCGCAGGCCGCCAGCCCGGCGGCTTGATCCAGACCTTGAGTTTGTCGAGCCAGCTGCGCGCGTGCCAGCTGTCGTGTGCCAGCCCCGCATACACCTGGGCGTTGGCCCACAGCGGGTCCCAGCTGTCGAGCAGACCGCGCGTGCCGTACACACATTTCTCCTGGTCGTCTTCGTCCTTGAAGGTGCCGAACATCCGGTCCCACAGGATCAGGATGCCGCCGTAGTTCTTGTCCAGGTACGGGTCATTCACGGCATGGTGCACGCGGTGGTTGCTCGGGCTGCAGAACCAGCGGTCGAACCAGCCCAGGCGCCCTACCTGCTCGGTGTGCACCCAGAACTGGTACAGCAGGTCGATGAGCGCCACCACTGCAAACACCAGCGGCGGCACACCGGCAAGCGCCATGGGCACATAAAAAATCCAGCCCAGCAGCGCGCCCGAGCTGGTCTGGCGCAGCGCGGTGCTGAGGTTGTAGTCCTGGCTCTGGTGATGCACCGCGTGCGCGGCCCACAGAACGGCCGACTCATGCCCCATGCGATGCAGCCAGTAGTAGCAGAAGTCGTAGAACACCAGTGCCAGCAGCCAGCCGGGCAGGCTGGTCCAGAACACATCGTTGCGCCACAGCGCCATATGCTCGAACAGCGCTGTGTAGATGCCGACGCGCAGCAGCCGCGTGAACACAGCGCTGGTCTGGCTGAGCATGCCCAGGCTGATACTGCTCACAGCATCGGCCAGCCGGTAGGTATTGCGCTGGCGTTTGAAGCCGATAGCCAGTTCGATGGCGATCAGCAAGAAGAAGACGGGCGTGGCAAGGACGATGATCTGGCTGGGGCTCATGGCGCCGGATTGTGGGCCAGCAACCAGCCCACACCGGGGCAGGTGAACCCCTAGAGCCGCAATGTTTAGAGGGCTGCGCCTACGTCAGCGCCCCCCGCGCATCCACCCGGATGATGCGCTCCACCACGCCCTGCACCAGACCACCGCGCACGCCGATCAGGAAGTCGTGCAGGTTCACCGTGGGGTCGCAGTGGCCCGGGATCAGCCACAGCATGCGGCCCAGCGTGGGCAGGCGGGCTTCGGGGCCATCGGCGTAGAGCAGGCCATGCTCGTCGCCGCCGTTGCCATAGCGCAGCGCATGCCCGGGGGGCAGCAGGGCCACGGTGGGCAGGCCGGAGTCGATGGCGTGGCTCTTGTGGCCCGCGTCGCACACCGCGTGGGTGTCGCGCACCGACACCACCTGGGTCTTGACGAACAGTGCGTGTTCAAACGCGGGCTGCGCGGGCTCGCGCTCGTTGCGGGCGTAGTCGGCGTCCATGAACATGAAGGAGCCCGCCTGCAGCTCGCCAAACACGCCGCTGGCGGCCTCGTGCACCAGGGTGCCGGTGCCCGAGCCGGTGATCAGCGGCACGGTCAGTCCCTCGGCCTCGATGAGCTGGCGCGTGTGGTGGGCGGCGCGCACCACCTGGGCGATCGCTTCGCGGCGGCCCACGCTGCTGCCCAGGTGCTGGGCGCGGCCATGGTAGGCCTGCAGACCCGCAAACCGCAGGCGCGGGCTGCGCGAGACGGCCAGCGCCAGCGGCACGGCGGCCTCGCCGGGCGGCACACCGCAGCGGCCCTGGCCCACGTCGATCTCCACCAGTACGTCGATGCCCGCATCGCTGCCATGCTGCGCCATGGCTTCGGCCAGGCGGGTGACGCCTTCGGGGTGGTCCACCGCCACGCCCAGGCGCCCGCCGCGCGCCGCCAGCTGGGCGGCCAGCCGTGCCACGCGGTGCAGCTTGGGCATGGCAACCACCTGGTTGGTGATGGTGATGTCGTGCACGCCCCCGGCGGCCAGAGCCTCGGCCTCGGCCACTTTTTGCACACACACGCCCTGGGCGCCCGCCTGCTGCTGCAGCAGGGCCAGCTCGGCACTTTTGTGCATCTTGGCGTGGGGGCGCCAGCGCACCTGGTGCTTGCGCGCAAAGTCGGCCATGCGCTGGATGTTGCGGTCCATGGCGTCCAGGTCCACCACCAGGGCGGGGGTGTCGATCAGGTCCACGCGCTGTCCCACGGTGGACTGCAAGGCTTCAGGAATGGGTTTCATCGCGGAGGGCGTTGTTGTCCAGGTGCTGCGTGTCGGCCCAGCCCACCAGGCTCAGGCCGTCGGGTGTCCACAGCAGGCGGTTGATGGCCGCGTTGGAGAGTTGCCAGGTGCGCGGCGCCTGGATGTCCTGGCGCGTGGCCAGGCGGTACAGCACATCGAGCACGCCGCCGTGCGCCACCATCACCACCTGCTCGCCCAGGTGCTGCTGCGCCAGCTGGGCCACGGTGCGTTCGATGCGTTCTCTCAATGTGACCAGCGACTCGCCGCCCTCGGGGGCGTAGAGCGGGTCGCGCTTGCGCCAGCGGTAGGCGTCCTCGGGCAGCTCGGCCTCGATCTCGGCAAAGGTGCGGCCCTGGAAATGGCCGAAGCTGCGCTCGCGCAGGCCGGCGTGGGTGGTGAGCGGTGCGCCCGTGGTGCGGGCCACGGCCTGGGCGGTGGCGTGGGCGCGTTGCAGGTCGCTGGTGTAGATGGCCGCGATGGGCTCGTCGGCAAGTGCGCGGGCCACCTGGTCGGCTTGCCACAGGCCGGTGTCGTTGAGCGGAATGTCCAGGTGGCCCTGGATGCGGGTGTCCACGTTCCAGGCGGTTTCGCCGTGGCGGATGGCAACGATGCGGGTGGCTTGCATGCAGTAGGTTGGTGGGGGCTGCAGGGTGTCAAGGAGCTGGCGGTGCGAGGGGCAGACGCACCTGGCGGGGTCCCTGGGGCGGCTTCGGAAAGCCGCTGAGCGCGGCGTCGAACAACACGCCATACACGGCCGGGTCGCTCACCCACACGTCCTCGTGCACGGCCGAGGTTTCGTACACCACGGCCTGGCTGGCGGCGTCGCGCATCACGATGCTGACGGCGCGGCGGTGCAGGGGTGTGGGCTCGCCAAAGCGCCACAGGCCATGCACGCCCCAGCCTCCCCGGCCGTACCAGCCGCCCATGCCCCAGGGGCCGGGGCCGTAGGGGCCATAGGGCCGGAACGGGTCATAGCGCGGCACGGCGTCGGCCTGCACACCCAGCTGCACCAGCAGGCGGGGCGTGGCATCGTCGCGCTGCAGGCCCGCGCGGGCCAGGGATTGCTCGGCCAGTGTGGCGATGGCGTCAAACGATGGGGCTTGCTGAGAAGGCAGGCGTTCAATGCGGTAGGTGGCGGGCGTGGGGACGGCCGCCAGGGTCGAGAAGCTCTGCACCTGGCCTTCGACCACGCGGGTGGTGCTGCAGCCCGCGAGCAGCGCGGTGGCCAGACCAAGTAGAAGAAGGGGAATCCAGCGGCGTTGTGTCATGGTCAGAGTTTCCTGGAAGAAGGACCTCTGTGAGAGTTCCGCTGGTCCCAGCAGTTCACGACAGCTGCACCACCTGCACGCCGGGCAGCGATGGCGAGGGCGCCGCAAACTCTTCTTTGTCGAACGCCTTGTCGCCGTCTTCGCTGGCGATGCCCGTGGCCCGGGCGTTCTTGAAGTCGTACAGGTTGCCGTCCAGCAGGTGCGAGGGCACCACGTTCTGCAGCGCGGTGAACATGTTCTCCACGCGGCCGGGGAATTTTTTCTCCCACTCGCGCAGCATCTCGCCCACTTGCTTGCGCTGCAGGTTCTCCTGGCTGCCGCACAGGTTGCAGGGGATGATGGGGAAGTCGCGGTGCGCGGACCAGCGGGCCGTGTCCTTCTCGGCCACGTAGGCCAGCGGGCGGATCACCACATGCTTGCCGTCGTCGCTGACCAGCTTGGGTGGCATGCTTTTCATCTTGCCGCCGAAGAACATGTTGAGCAGCAGCGTCTGCAAAATGTCGTCGCGGTGGTGGCCCAGCGCGATCTTGGTGCAGCCCAGCTCATCGGCCACGCGGTACAGAATGCCCCGGCGCAGGCGGCTGCACAGGCTGCAGGTGGTCTTGCCCTCGGGAATCAGCTTCTTGACGATGCTGTAGGTGTCTTCGTTCTCGATGTGGAAGGGCACGCCGGTGCTCTTCAGGTACTCGGGCAGCACATGCTCGGGGAATCCGGGCTGCTTCTGGTCCAGGTTCACGGCCACCAGGTCAAAGTGGATGGGCGCGCGGGCCCTGAGCTTGAGCAAGATGTCCAGCAGGGTGTAGCTGTCCTTGCCGCCGGACATGCACACCATCACTTTGTCGCCCTCTTCGATCATGTTGAAGTCCACAATCGCCTTGCCCACCTCGCGGCACAGGCGCTTTTCCAGCTTGTGGGTTTCGCGCTCGATCTTGATCTCAGGGCGTGGCGCAGTAGCGGGCGCAGGGGCGGCCACGGCGGGGGATTCGGCTTCTGTCCAGACGGTACTCATCCCCCGATTGTCTCATTCCCGCCGTTCGGGCGGCAGGGGCAGGGGGGCTCACCACTGCCCGGTTTCCATGCGGATCGCCACTTCGCAGTCGTCAAAAATCTCCAGCTTGGCGATCTTCACCCGCACGCCCAGCACGCCGGGCAACTGCATCAGGCGGTTGGCCAGCTTGCCGATCAGGCTCTCCAGCAGGTTCACATGCTCTGCCGTGCACTCGTCGATGATGATCTGGCGCACACGCCGGTAGTCCAGCACATGGCCGATGTCGTCGTCGCGCGGGGCCAGCGGTTGCACGCCCAGGCTCAGTTCGGCATCGACCTGGATGGGCTGCGGGTCGGTCTTTTCGTGGTCGAGGATGCCCAGGTTGGCGTCAAAGCGCAGTCCGGTGAGCGTGAGGATCTGGGTGCCAACAGCGTGGGTCATGGAAAGAGGTCCTGGCTTGGGTGGGCCTGTTTGTATATATGTGCGTGTGTGCGGGTGCTCACATCAGCGAAAAATCGCGGTCAAACTTCATCAGGTGCTGGCCACCATCCACCAGCAGCGTGGTGCCGGTGATCGACCGGTTCTCCAGCGCGAACTTCACGGTGGCGGCGACGTCCTCGGCGGTGGACGAGCGGCCCAGCGGGGAGAGCGCATGCAGCTGTGCAAACTTGTCGTCGCTGAGCATGTGGCTGGTGAGCGTGAGGCCGGGTGCCACGCCCACCACCCGCACGCGCGGCGCCAGCGCCAGGGCCAGCATGGTGCCCGCCGCCTCCAGCGCGGCCTTGGAGAGCGTGTAGCTCACAAAGTCGGGGTTCTGGTTCCAGAGCTTCTGGTCCAGCAGGTTGACCACAGCGCCCTGCGCATCGGCCTCGCCCGCCGCCACGCGATCGGCCACATGCTGGTGCAGCGCCTGGGCCAGCAGCACGGGGGTGGCGGTGTTGCTGCGCAGGTGTTTTTCGAGTGCGGCAAAACCGAAGGTCTCGGCGTTGTCGTGCTCGAACAGCGAGGCGCTGTTGACCACCGCATCCACGCGGCCAAAGTGCGCCACCACGCGGGGCAGCAGGGCGCGCACGGCGGTCTCGTCTTCAAAATCTGCATCAAAAAGGGCGCTACCGCCCGTCAGTTGGGCACAGGCAGCTACGGTATCCATAGCATCCTGCTGCGACGAGCGGTAGTGCACCGCCACCTGCCAGCCCCCCGCCGCCAGCGCCAGTGCAATGCTGCGGCCCAGGCGTTTGGCGGCGCCTGTGACCAGAACGGTGCGCGGGTGGGTGGGGTGAGGCATGGGAGCTGGGGGACAATGCGGGCCGTGACCCAAAGACCCGACAGTTTAACGACCGCCCTGCACCAGCATATCGCCCAGGCCATTGCCGCCGAGGGCGGATGGCTGGGTTTTGACCGCTTCATGGCCTTGGCCTTGTACACGCCTGGCCTGGGCTACTACGCCAACGATTCCACCAAGTTCGGCGCCATGCCCGAATCGGGCAGCGACTTTGTGACCGCACCCGAGATGACAGATCTGTTCGGCCAGACGCTGGCCGTGCAGGTGGGCGAAGCCCTGGCGCAGACCGGGACCGACGAGGTGTGGGAGTTCGGCGCGGGCTCCGGCGCGCTGGCGCTGCAGTTGCTGGATGCGTTGGGCGATCAGGTGCAGCGCTACACCATCGTCGATCTGTCGGGCAGCCTGCGCGCGCGCCAGCAGGCCAAACTGGTGGCGCATGCCAACAAGTTGCACTGGGTGGATACCTTGCCTGAGAAATTCAGCGGCGTGGTGGTGGGCAATGAAGTGCTCGATGCCATGCCGGTGCAACTGCTCGCCCGCCACGGCGGTCAGCAGGGCGGTGTGTGGCATGAGCGCGGCGTGGTGGTGGCCGAAGACGGCAGTTTTGCCTGGGCCGACCGCCCCACCGACCTGCGCCCGCCCGTGGACATCGAAGGCCCGCAGGACTACCTGACCGAGATCCACGCGCAGGGCGAAGGCTTCATGCGCATGCTGGCCGACCGGCTCACGCGCGGCGCGGCTTTCTTGCTGGACTACGGCTTTGGCGAAAGCGAGTACTACCACCCCCAGCGCCACATGGGCACCGTGATGTGCCACCAAGGCCACCTGGCCGATGGTGACCCGCTGGTGGCGGTGGGCCTCAAAGACATCACCGCCCACGTCAACTTCACCGCCATGGCGCTGGCCGCGCAGGAGGCGGGCCTGAATGTGCTGGGTTACACCACGCAGGCGCATTTCCTCATCAACTGTGGGTTGCTCCCAAAAATGGAGCAGCTACCGCAAGCCCAGCGGGCGACAACGGCCAAACTGATCATGGAACACGAGATGGGCGAGCTGTTCAAGGTGCTGGCCGTGGGCGCGGGCGAGGCGTGGGAGCCGCTGGGGTTTAGCCACGGAGACCGCTCGCACCGGCTGTAGGCGGCGCTGGTGGCCTTGCCGTCTCGCCCTGGGGCAGAGATGGGAGGGCGTTGCAGCGCGGGTTCAGAGGCTGGCGCTCGGTTTGGGACTGCTTTGCGCGTTGTGCCAGAGGGGGGCTCAACGCAGCTGCGCTGCGTCACCGCCCTGGTCAGCCGCCAGCGTCACCGCATCGCTGCGGTCCTTCAGCCCCACGCCCGTCAGCCCCAGTTGCCGCGCCTCCTGGCACAGCCACCACAGGCGCGCAGCGGCAGCGGCGGGGGGCAGGCCTTCCGGCCGCACGTTGGAGATGCAGTTGCGCTGCGCATCGTGGCGCCCCACCTGCGGGTGCCAGGTCAGGTAGACGCCCAGGCTGTCGGGCGAGCTGAGGCCCGGCCGCTCGCCGATCAGCACCGCCACCAGGCGCGCGCCCAGCAGTGCGCCCACCTCGTCACCCAGCGCCACGCGGGCCTGCTGGGCAATCACCACGGGGCCCAGCTGCCAGCCGGCGGGCGCCTGTTGGCGAATCGCGTCGATCAGCGGCGGCGCCTGCCGCGCCACGGCCAGGGACGAGAGGCCGTCGGCCACCACCAGCAGCAGGTCGATGGAAGTGGTTCCGTTTGCAGAGGATGCCCGCAGCGCCTGCGCATCGGCATCGCACAAGCGGCGGCCCAGATCGGGGCGCAACAGGTAGGTGGCGCGGTCGGGGGCGGCGCTGTGCACGAGGAGCGTCGCGCAGCCCTGGGCCTGCTGCTGCGCGGCCAGCGCTTCGGCGTCCAGCGGGATGTGCACGGCATCGCGCGCCTGCGCATGGGCCAGACCAAAACGCAGCAGTTCGGCCGTGGGCAGGGCCGCGCCCGCACGCCCCAGGGCCAGGCGCGCCTGGGTGTGGGCGCGCAGGTCGTCCCACGGGTCGGGAGGGATGCCGCGTTGCGCTGGTTCGTGTGTCATGCGCCCAACCTCCATTGCCGCATTTGCGCCAGTGCTGGATGTTGATCGTGGGCAGGCAGCAGCCGCCCGCCCGCATCGGTGATGTGCATGCGCTGCAGCCAGGCGCCAAACTCGGGTGCGCACTGCAGGCCCAGCACCTCGCGCAGATACAGCGCGTCGTGGAACGAAGTACTCTGGTAGTTGAGCATGATGTCGTCCGCCCCCGGCACGCCCATGATGAAAGTCAGGCCCGCCGTGCCGAGCAGCGTCATCAGCGTGTCCATGTCGTCCGAGTCGGCCTCGGCGTGGTTGGTGTAGCACACGTCGCAACCCAGCGGCACGCCCAGCAGCTTGCCGCAGAAGTGGTCTTCCAGGCCCGCGCGGATGATCTGCTTGCCGTCGTACAGGTACTCGGGGCCGATGAAGCCGACCACCGTGTTGGTGAGCAGCGGCGCAAACGCGCGGGCCACGCCATAGGCGCGTGCCTCGCAGGTCTGCTGGTCCACGCCGTGGTGCGCGTTGGCCGACAGGGCACTGCCCTGGCCGGTTTCGAAATACATCACGTTGTCGCCCAGGGTTCCGCGGTGCAGCGACAGGGCGGCTTCCCGCGCCTCCTTCAGCAGCGCGAGTGAAATACCAAAGCTCGCGTTGGCCGCCTCGGTGCCCGCGATGGACTGGAACACCAGGTCCACCGGTGCGCCTTGCTCCACCATCTGGATCGTGTTGGTCACATGCGTGAGCACACACGACTGCGTGGGGATCTGCAGCCGCTCGATCACATCGCCCAGCATGTGCACCAGCCCCGTCAGGGCGGCAATGCTGTCGGTGGCGGGGTTCACGCCAATCACCGCGTCGCCCGCGCCATACAGCAGGCCGTCGATCATCGACGCTGCAATGCCGCGCAGGTCGTCCGTGGGGTGGTTGGGCTGCAGCCGCACGGCCAGGTGGCCCGGCAGGCCGATGGTGTTGCGAAACCGCGTGACCACGCGGCATTTGCGCGCCACGGCGATCAAGTCCTGGTTGCGCATCAGCTTGCTCACGGCGGCCGCCATCTCGGGTGTGATGCCGGGCGCCACGGTGGCGAGCAGGGCGCTGTCGGTGCCGTGGGCCAGCAGCCAGTTGCGAAAGTCGCCCACGGTGAGGTGGGCGATGGGCGCGAACGCGGTGGCGTCGTGGGTGTCGAGGATGAGGCGCGTGACCTCGTCGCTTTCGTAGGGGATGAGCGCCTCGCTCAGAAAGCGCGACAGGGGAATGTCGGCCAGACACAGGCGGGCGGCCATGCGCTCCACCGCCGATGTGGCTGCCACTCCCGCCAGGGCATCGCCCGAGCGCAGCGGTGTGGCCTTGGCCATCACCTCGCGCAGGTCGCTGAACTGCCAGCGCTCGCCGCCGATGGTGTGCTGGTAGGCCATGGTGTGTTTTGCCTTTTCTAGATTGTGATCAGGCCACCACGATGTGGCAGCCCGCCGCCTGCAGGGCCGAGAAGGCGGGCAGGGCGCGGGCACCCGCGTCGGTGACCAGCGTGCCCACATCGGCCAGGCTGGCATAGGTCACACGGCTGGCTTGCCCCACCTTGCTGTGGTCGGCCAGCAGGATCAGCTCTTTGGCCTGCGCGGACATGGCGCGTGCCACGGCGGCCTCGTGGTGTTCAAAGCTGCTGGCGCCGCTGTGCACGCTGATGCCCACCGGCGAGAGCAGGGCCACATCGGCGCGGTAGCGGTGGATTTCGGCCACGGTGGTGTCGCCGTGCGTGGCCTGCACGGCAGGGTCGGTGCGGCCTCCGAGCAGGATCACGTCATTGCGCGCACTGCGCCCGGCGTCGGCTGCCGCCAGCTTGAGCGCCACGTTCAGCCCGTTGGTGATGATGGTCAGGCCCGACAGGCTGGACAATGCTTCGGCCAGCAGGGTGGTGGTGCTGCCTGCATCAATGAACAGCGTTTGCCCCGGCTGCAGCAGTTGCAGGGCGGCGCGGGCGATGGCGCGCTTTTCGCGCTCGCGCACCGCCTGGCGCACGGCCAGCGGGGGTTCTGGCTCCGGCCCCTGGGCCACCACGCCCCCGTGCACGCGCCGCAAAATGCCCTGCGACTCCAGGGCCAGGATGTCGCGGCGTACGGTCTCGCGCGACACGTCCAGGTCTTGCGCAATGCGCTCCGTGCTCACACGCGAGAGCGTGGACAGCAGGGTGCGGATGCGGAGGAAACGTTCTTCTTGCAGCATGGTGGCGATGTTAGGCGGGCTTGGAACCTGGTTTTCGGCGCTGCGTGCCAACGTGCAGCAGCAGCGCCAGCGACCCCACCACCGCCATGATGCAGGTAGAGAACGCCGCAGCCTGCGAGGTCAGCCCTGCTTCATCCAGCCGCATCACCGTCACCGCCCCCATGGGCAGCGAGGGCGTGATGAGGAAGATCACCGCCGACAGCGTGACCATGGAGCGCATGAACAAGAACACCAGCACCGCCAGCAGCGTGGGCAGCAGCGCGGGCAGGTACACATCGCGCAGCACGCGGGCGGTGCTGCCGCCCAGCACGGTGGTCGCGTCTTCCAGTGTGGTGGGCACGTTGCGCATGCCGGTCATCATGGTCATGAAACCCTGCGTGTGGTAGTGGTAGTAGTTGCACAGCGCCAGCAAGATGGCCGTGCCATACAGCATGCCCCAGGGCCAGGTGGCCGTGTTGAAGGTGAACACATAGGCCAGCCCCAGCACCAGCCCGGGCACGCCCACCGGCAGGGCCGACAGCGCTGTGGCTGCCTGCGCCAGCCGCCCCGGCAGGCGGCGGATGCCAAAGCACAGCACAAACAGCATCGCCGTGCCCACGCTGGCGGCCAGGGCCGACACCCACACCGAGGTCCACAGCGGCGCATAGCCCCCCGCAATGGTGATGTCGTAGTGCTTGAGTGTGAGGTCCAGCCGGTAGGGCCACAGCCGGATGAAGCTGGCCACCACCACCGTGAGCACCAGGGCCACGATGCTGCCCGCAATGCCCATGCAGGCGATGAAGAACGCGGCATCGCGCCCCGGGCTGCGTGCGGGTGTGGGCGGCAGGGCCGATTCGGCCCCCGCACCGGCGCGCTGTGCGGCCATGCGTTCGATGAACACCGACAGCGCGGCGGGCGCCAGCAGCAGCATGCCCACCACCGCGCCCATGCCAAACTTCATCTGCCCGCTGACCTGGTTGTAGATCTCGGTGGCCAGCACGGCAAAGTTGCCGCCAATGACCACGGCGTTGCCAAAGTCGGTGATGGTGATGGTGAACACCACAAACCCCGCGCTCAGCAGGCCGTAGCGGGCCTGCGGCAGCGTGATGTCGCAAAACTGCCGCCAGGGCGTGGCGCCCAGCACCTCGGCGGCGTCGTACTGCCGGGCATCGCCCTGGCGCAACGCGGTGCGCACGATGAGCACGGCCTGCGGCAGCGCATAGAGCACGTCTGCGATCAGCAGACCCCAAAAGCCATAAATCTCGGGCCGCACACCCAGCATCTTGCCCACGATGCCGTTGCGCCCCAGCAGGAAGATCAGCCCCAGCCCCAGCACCAGCGAGGGCGCCAGCATGGGCAGGGCCAGCGCCCCGGCCACAAAGCGGCGGCCCGGCATGCCGGTGCGCTCCAGGCCAAACGCCACCACAAAGGCCAGCACCAGCGTGACGGCCGTGGTCACGGCACCCAGCAGCAGGCTGTTGGCCAGGGCCCGCCACACGCCCGGGGTGTCGAGCAGCGCGGCGTAGTTGCCCCAGCCGATGCCGCCCGTGTCCTGCTCCAGGCTGCGCCAGGCAATGGCCAGCATGGGCACGCCAAAAAACAGCACCAGCGCGGCCAGCGGCAGCAGCAGGCAGGCACGCAGCAGCCAGCGCTCGCTGGCATGCATGGGCGGCAGGTGGGGGGCGGCAGTGGTGCTCATGCCTGCACCCAGGCGCAGTCCTGCGCGCCCACCGAGATGTCTACGTTCTGGCCTGCCTCCCAGGTGCTGGCGCTGCTGGATTCGGCCAGCAGGTCCATGTCGTTCCAGCGCAGTTGCACGCGCTGGATGCTGCCCAGGAACGTGGTGCCCATGACGCGTCCCGTGCCCTGCGCGCTGGCCTGCAGTTGCAGCCGTTCGGGGCGGATGCACAGCAGGGCCGATTCGGGCGCCATGCCTTCGGGGGCATCGCCCAGCGCGGGCTGCAGCAGCCGGGCCTGTGCGGGCGGCAGCAGGTTGCTGTGTCCCATGAAGTTGGCCACGAAGCGGGTGCGCGGCGCCAGGTACAGCTCGCGCGGCGAGCCCGCCTGTGCAATGCGCCCGCCCTGCATGCAGACGATGCGGTCGGCCATGGCCAGGGCTTCTTCCTGGTCGTGCGTGACCATGATGGTGGGAATGCCCAGGCGGCGCTGCACCTCGCGCAGCTCATGGCGCAGGTCGGCGCGCACGCGCGCATCCAGCGCCGACAGGGGCTCGTCGAGCAGCAGCAGCGAAGGGTTCACCGCCAGTGCCCGCGCAATGGCCACGCGCTGCTGCTGGCCGCCCGACAGCTGCGCCGGGTAGCGTGCGCCAAAGTCGGCCAGCTTCACCATGTCCAGCAGCTCGGCCGTGCGCGCCTGCACCACATCGGGCGGTGTGCGGCGGATGGCCAGGCCGTAGCCCACGTTCTGCGCCACCGTCATGTGCGGGAACAGCGAGTACGACTGGAACACGATGCCAAAGCCCCGGTCGCGCGCCGGCAACGTGGCCAGGTCGCGCCCGCCCAGCGTGATGCGGCCGCCGTCGGCAGGCAGCAGCCCAGCGATGATGCGCAGCAGCGTGGTCTTGCCGCAGCCGCTGGGGCCCAGCAGGCACACGAACTCCGAAGCACCCACGGCAAGGTGGATGCGTTCGAGCGCGACCTGGCCGTCAAAGCTCTTGTGCAGGTCGGTGATCTGCAGGGACATGGTGTGTGGTCCTCGGGGAGTGCGGTTCAGTACAGCGGTTCAGGAATGCGGCTCAGCGGCCGATGGTCTTTTGCCAGGTGCCCAGGATCGCGTCGCGTTCCTTGGCGGACTTGGCAAAGTCCACGGGGTAGAGCACCTTGGAGAGGTCGGCGGGCAGGCCTGCTGCCGCAGCGGCCTTGGATTGCGGCACGCCGGGCACGGTGACGATTTCCTTGTACTTGGTGTAGAGCTGCGCCGCGCCGGGCGACAGCGTCCAGTCCAGAAAACGCTTGGCATCGGCCTTGTTCTTGGCGCTGGCCATCAGGCCCGAGGCTTCCAATTCATAGCCTGCACCGTCGGTGGGGATCACCATCTTGACCGGGTAGCCCTCGTCCACCGACTGCATGGCCGCAAACGCCAGCGAGGTGCCAATCGCAAACTCACCCGCCCGCGCGGCCTTGCAGGGGCGCGAGCCCGACTTGATGTACTGCGCCACGTTGCCGTCCATGGCCTTGATGAGCTTCCAGCCCTCATCATTGCCACGCGACTGAATCAGCGCGGCAATCTGCAGGTAGCCCGTGCCCGAGGACACCGGGTTGGGCATGACGACCTCGCCCTTGTAGACGGGGTTGGTGAGGTCCTTCCACGACGTGGGCATGGGCAGCTTCTTGGCCTTGAGCACCTCGGTGTTCACGCAGAACGCGGCCATGTAGCCGGTGGTCGTGAACCATTTGCCATCGGCGGCCTTGTCCTTGGCGGCCAGCCTGTCGCTGCCTTTGGGGCTGTAGGGCTCCAGCAGGGCGGTGATGCGCGGGTCCAGCGTGTTGGTCAGCGCCCAGCCCCAGATCACGTCGTGCTGCGGGTTGGCGGCTTCGGCCAGGATGCGCGCGCCCAGGTCGCCCGTGGACAGGCGCAGCACCTTCACGTCCACATCGGGCAGGTCCTTTTTGGCGGCGGCCAGGTATTCCTTGATCTCGTCTTCTTCGAGCGCGGTGTAGGCCGTGACGGTGCCCGCCCGGGCGGTGGTCAGTCCGCAGGCCAAGGCGCCCAGCACGGGCAGCAGGCGCAGGGCGGCAAAGAGGGAGGAGCGTGTGCGCATGAATTTCTCCAGAACGGTGCGTTGCCAAAAAACAGTGCGGGGTCGCCGCAGGCCAGGGGATTTGTTCACCAAAATTGTGCGTTTTATTGCACTTGTGCAAATTATTGTTTTTGCACGAAAATACACAAGCACTAAATATGCCAACCCGTTCGTGCCGAGCGGCAGGCCCTTCTTCATTGCCCCACCACTGCCCGGACCTCTTTCCTTGACCATTCCCATGAACACTTTGCCCACCCCCGTTTCCCCCTTCCTGGCCCTGGCGCACGCCCTGGCCGATGCGGCCCGCGTCCACTCGCTGCGGTACTTCCGCACCCCGCTGGATGTGCTGACCAAATCGGACGAGAGCCCGGTCACCATTGCCGACCGCGAGGCCGAGGCCGCGATGCGCGCGGTATTGCAGGCGCAGGCACCCATGCACGGCATCCTGGGCGAGGAGCATGGCCGCGAGCGGCTGGACGCCGAGTACGTGTGGGTGATCGACCCCATCGACGGCACCAAGAGCTTCATCACCGGATCGCCGCTGTGGGGCACGCTGGTGGCCTTGCTGCATCAGGGCCAGCCCGTGCTGGGGCTCATGGATTTGCCGGTGCTCGGTGAGCGCTGGACGGGGCTGGCAGGCCAGCAGGCGCAATGCAATGGCCAGCCTGTGCGGGCCAGCGGGTGCGAGCAACTGGCGCAGGCCCGCATCTACACCACCTCTCCGGACGCCTTTGGTGCGGCCGACTGGCAGCGTTTTGACGCGCTGAGCCGCCAGTGCGCGCTGCGGCGGTTTGGCGGCGACTGCTATGCCTATGCCCAGCTGGCGGGCGGGCATGTGGACCTGGTGGTGGAGGCGGGGCTGCAGCCGTACGACTACCTCTCGCTGGTCTGCCTGGTGGAGGGCGCGGGCGGGCGCATTACCGACTGGCAGGGCCGTGCGCTCACGGTGGCATCGGATGGGCGCGTGGTTGCGGCTGCCACGCCCCAGCTGCATGCCCAGGCGCTGGCCCAGCTGGCCGAAACTGCCATCGCCTAGCTGAATGCGGTGGCGCCTACACTGGGCGCACCATGTTCCGCTGGCTCCTTGTTATCTTCCTGGCCCTGATGCTCATCAGCTGGCTGTCGCCACTGCTGCGCCGCCTGGGCTTTGGGCGCCTGCCGGGGGACTTCCGGTTTCGCTGGCTGGGGCGCGACTGGGATGTGCCGCTCGCGTCCACGCTGCTGCTGAGTTTTGTGGTGAGCCTGCTGACCAAGCTGCTGTAGCCTGCACTTGAAACACCGCGTGGGGCCGCCATGTGGTTTGTCAGAAAACCCCTGACCTGCCCATGACCGAAGCCCTGCACATCGTCTGCCCCCATTGCCACACCACCAACCGCGTGCAGGCCGCCCAGCTGGGCAGCGCGCCCGACTGCGGCAGCTGCCACCGCCCCCTGTTTGTGGGCGCCCCGCTGGAGCTGGATGCCACCAGCTTCGACAAGCAGCTGGCGCGCAACCACATCCCGGTGCTGGTGGACTTCTGGGCCCCGTGGTGCGGGCCCTGCCGCCAGATGGCGCCCGCCTTTGCACAGGCTGCGCGCGAGCTGGAGCCGCGTGTGCGCCTGGCCAAGCTCAACACCGAAGACCAGCAGGCCATCGCTGCGCGGTACGCGATCCGCAGCATTCCCACCATGGTCCTGTTCCAGCAGGGGCGTGAGGTGGCGCGCATTTCCGGCGCGCTGGGCGCGGCGGACATCGTGCGCTGGGTGCGCACGGCGGCAGCATAAAAAGCCAGATCGTCAGCGAATCCCCAGCGCCCGGTCCAGCGACACATTGCCTGCACCGCGCCCCGCCAAGTAGAGCAGCAGCCCCGCCCACGAGAGGTGCGTGGGCCAGGCGTCGGGGTACACAAACACCTGGATCACCAACGTCATGCCCAGCAGCGCCAGGGCCGACAGGCGCGTGAACAGGCCCAGCACCAGCAGCACCGGAAACAGGTGCTCGGCCACGGTGGCCATCTGTGCTGCCAGCTCGGGCGGTAGCAGAGGCAGCTTGTATTCATCGCGGAACAGCGCATAGGCGCTGTCGGAGATGGTGAACCAGCCCTCCACCTTGGTGCGTGCCGATAGCCAGAAGATGCCCGCGATGGCCACGCGGTTGACCAGGGCCAGCAGGCTGTGGGGTGTGAGCCAGGCGGCGGCATCGGCCAGGCGTGCCAGCAGCACGCGCGGGCCTTTGGCGGGGGCAGTGAGGAAGTGGGTGGTGGTGTGCATGGGGGGCTCCTCTGAACAGGTTCTCAGCCTGTGCGTGAATCGGTGAGGGTCAGGGCGCCTGCGTCCAGCAGGCTGCCCATCAGGGCGGCAAAGTCGGTGCCGGGGTCGGTCTTCAGGGCGCAGGTGGCTGCGGCCTCCAGCGGGAGGCCCTGGGCGCAGGCGTCCAGAAACGCCACCCCTGCGCGGGGCAAGGGGCGCCAGGTCACTTCGGCGTGGGGTCGGGTGAGCAGGGCCCCATCGCCAAACCAGTCCAACGCGTCGGGCAGCGCCAGGCCCGCGCGGTGGTGCTGCCACAGGGCATACGCAGGATGCGCATCGCACCAGGCCCAGCGCGCGGCGGGGTGGGGGCGCAGTGGCACCTGGGGCAAGGTGTGTGGCGCCTGCTGTGCCAGCCAGTCGCGGTCCACAGCGCGGGCATCCGCCGCCAAGTGGCACTCGGTCCAGCTGCGGTCCAGGCGCGCCACGGCGCCCAGGTAAGGCAGGTTGGCAGCGGGCTCGAACTGCTCCAGAAAGTGGGCGAACCCGTCGCCGTAGCCCACCAGCACACCGTCCTGGGGCGGCTGGGCGCGCGCGTACACGGCGGCCGCTGCGCGGAACCAGTCGGTGCCCACCAGTTGGCACACCGTGGGGTAGCTGGCCTGCAGCGCGTCGATGCAGCCCTTCAGCACGGTGTTGCGGTACACGGCAAACCCGGGCTGGGCCTCCAATGCGGACAGCCACGGCGCATGCACGGCCTGGCCGCGCAGTGCGGCGGAAAAGCCGTCTTGAAAGGCGGTCAGCTGCATGCGGCCTCCTCCGGCTGCGCTGCTTGCGCCGTCGTGAGCGCGCGGTGCGCCTGATCGCGTTCGGCCATCAGTTCGGCAAACGCGGGAAGGTGCTCGTCGCGCTCAATCAGGGTGGGTACGGGGCCGGTGCGCGCGATCACTTGCTCGTACAGCGTCCACACGGCAGGCGCCACGGGCGCATCGTGGCTGTCGATGAGCAAGGCATCGCCATGCGCCGGGTCGGCATGGTGGCCTGCGAGGTGGATCTCGGCCACGGCATGCAGCGGAAACGCGTCGATGTACGTCTGCGCGCAAAAGCCCAGATTGTTGGCGCTGACATGGACGTTGTTGACATCCAGTAGCAGGCGGCAGCCGGTGCGGCGCACCATCGCGGCCAGAAATTCGGTCTCGGCCCAGTCGTGGCCGTCGATGTGCAGGTAGTGCGTGGGGTTCTCGATGGCGATGGGGCGTTGCAGCGCGTCCTGCGTGCGGGCAATGTTGTCGGCAATGCGCTGCAATGCGGCCTGTGTGCGCGGAAACGGCAGCAGGTCGGGCAGGTACTGCCCGCGCCAGGTGGACCAGGCCAGGTGCTCCGAGACGATCACCGGCTCCACGCGCCTTGCCAGGGCGGCCAGCCGCGCCAGGTGGGCCGCGTCGGGCGGCGCATCGGCTGCGAGAGACAGTGAAACGCCATGCATTGCCACGGGGTGGCGCGCGCGGATGGCCTCCAGCCAGGCCAGGCGCGGGCCGCCGTCGGCCAGGTAATTCTCGGGGTGCACCTCCCACCACAGGCCGGGGGCGGTGCAGTGGAGCGCCTCGCCATAGTGCTGGGGCTTGAGGCCCAGGCCGGCGGTGAGAAGGTGCGGGGCCATGGGTCAGGCCTTGATGGGTGCCAGCGAGCCCATGCCCTTGGGCGTCTTGATGGTGGTGCAGGTGCCTGCAGGCACGAACTTCCAGGCGTTGCCCTGGTAGTCCACCTTGGATGAGCCCGCGCAGGTGGTGCCGGGGCCCGCAGCGCAGTCGTTCTTGCCTGCCATCGACACGCCATAGCATTTCTCCATGGCGGGCTTGGCGCCATCCATGGGGGCGGAGCTGGACTGGGCCATGGCGGCACCAGAAGTGAGGGCAACAAGGGCGAGGGCGCCAAGGCTGAGGGAGCGGGTGGTCATGGTACGGTTCTCCGAAGTTGGGGTAAGGGTTGAATCCGACCGGGGTGCTGCACAGAAGAAGCCCAAAGGCCGCGTTGCACTGCCCGATCTGCGTTGTAATTCGCGCTGCGCAGCGGGCGGGTTACAACGCTGTGCAAAAAAAGATCGCGGCGGTTGCGCAAAGAATTTTTCTGCGCTGCCTGTAACCCGTGGGCCTCTGGAGACGAATACCTTGCAGGGAGACACCATGGAGACTGTGGAAGAGCGCTTGCGGGCCTTGCTGCTGCAGGGGCTGGATGCGGACGCTGCCGCCTACCAGCGCTTTCTGAAGGAGCTGAGCGCCCACTTGCGCGCGTTTTTGCGCCGCCGCCTCGCGCAGCGGCCCGACGAGGTGGAGGACCTGGTGCAGGAGACGCTGCTGGCCGTGCACAACCAGCGCCACACCTATCGGCCCGAGATGCCGGTGACGGCTTGGGCGCACGCGATTGCGCGCTACAAGCTCATCGACTGGTTGCGCTCGCACGCTGCCAAAGAGGCGCGCAACGACCCGCTGGACGATGCGAGCGAGCTGTTTGCCAGCAGCGATAGCGAGGCCGCCGAGGCGCGGCGTGACCTGGGGCAGTTGCTGCAGACCCTGCCGGACAAGCAGCGCCTGCCGATCGAGTACGTGAAGCTGGAAGGGTTGTCGGTGGTCGAGACGGCGCGCCTTACGGGGCTGTCGGAGTCGGCCGTCAAAGTCGGCGTGCACCGGGGGCTCAAGGCCCTGGCCGCCAGGATCAGGGACATGACTTACGCACAAAGGGGTTCAGGCAAGTCGCAGGGGGCCGCCGAACGGCCGTTGTTGCATCCTGATGTGCGCAAGTCCAAGGGGGAATGACATGAAAACCGATGAGTTGATCCACCTGCTGGCTGCGGACGAGCGGCCTGTGCAGCGCACCGCCATCGAGCAGCGGTTTGCCGTGGCCACCGCAGTGGGCATTGCGGGTGCCGGGGTGCTGATGCTGGCCCTGTTTGGCCTGCGCCCCGACCTGCTGGCGACCATGGCGCTGCCCATGTTCTGGGGCAAGCTGGTGTTTGCGGCGACCCTGGCTGCGGCTGGGGTGGGGCTGCTGCGCCGCATGGCCCGCCCGGGCATGCAGCTCGGCCATGCCGCCCTGTGGCTGGCCGTGCCGCCGCTGGTGCTTTGGGCCCTGGCCCTGGTGGCATTGGCGCAGGTGCCTGCGGCAGAGCGGGCGCCGCTCATCCTGGGCAGCACCTGGCGCACCTGCCCGTTCAACATCGCCGCGCTGTCGGTGCCTGCGTTCGTGGCCGGGTTCTGGGCGCTCAAGGGCGCAGCACCCACCCGCCTGGCCTGGGCGGGCGCGGGCGCGGGTCTGCTGGCCGGGGCGCTGGGCGCCTTGGTCTATGCCTTGCACTGCCCTGAGATGGCTACACCCTTCCTGGCCGTGTGGTACCTGGCGGGCATCGCCATCCCCACCGCGCTGGGCGCCGTGCTGGGGCCGCGCCTGCTGCGCTGGTAAGAGCCGCTTTCAGCGTGCCGTGGTCGGTTCAGAGCGCGGTGGGCGCCTTGAGCCACTGCGCCACGGCCTCCACCCGCGCCTGGTGGATCAGCGCACCCACCTGCGGGCCGCTCTGGCCCTTGGCCGCGGCCTGTGCCGCAATCTCGCGCGTGACCACCGACTGCACGGCGCCCAGCACAGCCAGCAGGCGGGGGCGCTGCGGGTAGGCAGACTCTTCAAACCCCAGCCGCCCGCGTGCGTCGCATTCGCAGGCCAGCAGGATCTCGGCAAACCGCGCGGGCTTGCGGATCGCGTCGCAACGCTCCAGCAGGCGCACCAGGGCAGCGGCAGACAAATCGGTGCTGCGGTGGATGTTGCCGTGTTCACGCGCCACCACATCGGCCGTCTCGCGGCAGTCCACCGGCACGCGCAGGCGCTCGGCCACGTCTTTCAGCAACTCGGCGCTGCGGGTTTCGTGGTCGATGTGGCGCGGCAGCACGTCGGCGGGCGTGGTGCCCTTGCCCAGGTCGTGCGCCAGGCAGGCAAACCGCACGGTGAGCGGCGCTGAGAGCCGCGCGGACATGTCCAGCACCATCATCAGGTGCACGCCGGTGTCCACCTCGGGGTGGTAGTCGGCCCGCTGGGGCACGCCCCACAGGCGCGCCACCTCGGGCAGCAGCACCTGCAGCGCGCCACATTCGCGCAGCACATCGAACATGCGCGAGGGCTTGTCCTCCATCAGCCCGCGCGCCAGCTCCTGCCATACGCGCTCGGGCACCAGGTGGTCCACCTCGCCGTGTTCCACCATCTCGCGCATGAGCTGCATGGTCTCGGGCGCCACGCTGAAGTCGGTGAAGCGCGCCGCAAACCGCGCCACGCGCAGGATGCGCACCGGGTCTTCGCGGAAAGCGTCGGTCACATGGCGCAGCACGCGCGCCTCAATGTCCTGGGCACCAGAATAGGGGTCAAAAATGCGCTCTGCGCTCTTCCCATCTATGTTTTCAGCTATCGCATTGATAGTAAGGTCGCGGCGAGAGAGGTCTTCTTCCAGCGTCACATCCGGCGCGCTGTGCACCACAAACCCCCGGTAGCCGCGCCCGCTCTTGCGTTCGGTGCGGGCCAGGGCGTATTCCTCGCGCGTTTCGGGATGCAAAAAGACGGGGAAATCGCGCCCCACGGGCAGGTAGCCCAGCGCCAGCATCTGCTCGGGCGTGGCGCCCACCACCACCCAGTCGCGGTCATTCACCGGCCGACCCAGCAGCTTGTCGCGGACTGCGCCGCCCACCATGTAGATTTGCATCGGGCTAGTTTAGAACCTGTGCCGCGCCGTATATTCAACCCACCATGACCCTCTCGTCTGACCTCACCATCGCCCAGCTCAACCCCGACGGCAGCGTGCCTGTGCCCCAGGCGCCTGATGCCGCCGCCAACGCGGCCGCCGAGGCCCTGCAGCGCGAAGCGCAGTTCGAGGCCCTGAAGGCCCAGGTGGAAGGCTTGCAGGAGATCCTGGCCAAACCGCTCAACGACATCCTGGCCGAACACGACAAGTTCAAGGAGATGGCGGCCGCGTGGGATTCCTTCGGTGCCATGTGGATGCTGTCGCAGCGCGCCATGCGCCGAGTGGCTATGGACCTCGCGGCCCCGCAGGGCGTGAGCGAAGACGAGGTGGTGGCCCGCGCCATGGCCTATGCCACCCAGGTGCTCAACACCGAGGACGAAGACCTGGGTGGCTCCATTGCCCCCGCGCAGCTGGCGCACATCGCGCGGCACAAGGCGTTTTTGCGCAAGCAGTTCCGGTAGCGCGGGCAATGAAAAAACGTGTAACGGTGTTTACTTTTGCCCTAGCGGCTTTGCTGGCGGGGATGGCTCTATGGCCATACGCTCCTCCAATTGAAGCACTCACGGTAGAGAGCGCGGCAGTGAGGGTGAAGCATCCGGGGCCGGCGGTTCGGGAGGCCGTCTTTCGGACTGCCTCGGGCGTAGAGGTGTCCTGTAACAGGGGAAAGTCGGGCGGATGCCCTATCGAACAGTTGGTCAGGATGGAGGCGCGCCAAGCGCAACTCACCGTTTGGCACGATGGTGTGCGCGTGTTCCAGATCGCCGACAAGGAGCGGATCCTCTATCCCTACGAAGCTGTCTACGATGGCCGCGGATTTCTATTCGCGATCGCAGCCATTTTCGCGCTGGTGGGGTTGGGTCAGATGGCGATTCACATTGGCTGGGCCAACGAAGATGGTGATGAAGGCAAGCTGATCCAACGCGAATAGACAGAGTCCTCGCGTCGGGCTTCCTACTGATCCGACCTGAAGCCTTGGCCAAACACCGGCCTGAAAAAGCTCCGCTCATAACTCACGATGCACCCCGTCTCCTCGGCGTAGCGGAACGCCGCCTGGCACTCCGCGTCCTGCATCGACGCCTCGCGGTAGCGCTCATAGGCCGCGAGGCTCTCGAACGTGAACAGCGCCAGCGCGATGTTGTTGGCCCCTTCGCTAGGTAGGAAGTAACCGTGGTGCTGGCCGCCGAACTTCTCGACCAGCGGGATCCACAGTTTTCCGTAGTGCTCAAACTCCTTGAGCTTGCTCGTGTTGAGCACGTAGCGCAGATAGATGGTGACGGCCATGGCGGTGCTCAGTCCTCGGTGTGGCGCAGGCGGTAGGGTTCTTCGAAGGCCAGGAAGTCCTTCTCGCCCAGGGCTTCGGCGATCCAGGCCTGCACGCCGGGCAGGGCGCGCACGCGGTTCACATAGGCGGTGATGTGGGCGGGCACGGGCAGGGCGTAAGTGTGCAGGCGCATGCACACGGGGGCAAAGTAGGCGTCGGCCACGCTGAACTGGCCAAACAGCAGGGGGCCGCCGTGTTCCTGCAGCAGGGCGCTCCACATGTCCACCAGGCGCTGCACGTCAGCGCGCACGCCGGGCTTGTCGCGCCAGATCAGGGCGCCGGTGTCGGCCAGGTCGGCCTCGATGTTCATGGGGCAGTTGCTGCGCAGGGCGGTGAAGCCGCTGTGCATTTCGGCGCAGACGCTGCGGGCGCGCGCGCGGGCCTTGGCGTCCTGGGGCCAGAGCTGCTTGTCGGCCCAGGTCTCGGCCACATATTCCGCAATCGCCAGGGTGTCCCACACCACCAGGTCGCCATCGACCAGCACCGGCACCTTGCCGGTGGGGCTCACGGGGCCGATGACACGCTTGAACTCCGAGTCGGCCTCGAAGCTGTCGAAGCGCACGCGCACTTCCTCAAACGGGATGCCGGCCTGCTTGAGCAGCACCCAGGGGCGCATGGACCAGGACGAATAGTTCTTGTTGCCGATGTAGAGCTTGGGCATGGTGGACACCTGAAAAAAAGAGGTCAGTCCGCCATGCTAGCGGCTGCGCAGCGCGCCAGCGATGCGAAAAACCGGCTCGAATGATGCGCTGCGAGCATCACAGGCCTTCGTGCCGACCGGCTAGCGCCCGTTGGCAGTCTGCCGCGCGGTCGCCAACGGGCTCCGAGGGATCAGACCGGCCAGACCACGCCGTTGTCGTTCAGGATGGCGTCGAGCGGCAGGTCGAACTCTTCGGGCTCGAAGTCGTCCAGAAAGCCGTGGGTGAACCCCAGCCCCACGGTGAACGGCTTGGGCTGCAGCGTGGCCAGCGTACGGTCATAGAACCCGCCGCCATAGCCCAGGCGGTAGCCCCCGGCCGCGTATCCCACGCAGGGCACAAACAGCAGCGTGGGCACGATGACCTCGGTGTCCTTGGGCTTGGGGATGCCGTAGGCGTCCTCTTCCATGGGGCAGCCGGGGTACCAGGCGTGGAAGGTGAGCGTCTTGTGCTGCTTGTTGACCACCGGCAGGCCGATGCGGCGCAGCTGGGGCTCGTCCAGCAGTTCGCCGTCTTCCTTCCAGCGGTGCAGGGCGGGCAGGGGGTCGAACTCGCCCTTGATGGGCCAATAGGCGCCGATCACGGTGTCGGGCCGGTTCACCAGCCAGATGCGCATCACCTGCTGTAACAGGTCGGACCGCTGTAGGCGGTCGGGCAGATTGAGGCGTTCTTCTATCAATGCGCGCCGAAGGGCTGCTTTGTCCATCACATAATTCCCCCATGCAATTGTTTCGAATTCTGACACCGCTTGTCGCCAGTGCCCTGCTTGCCATGGCGGCCCCCCTTGTCCAGGCGCAAAACAGCAAGGGGGACGACACCCTGCTGGAGATGCAGCAGGCCTTCCGCAAGGGCGACCGCAAGCGGCTGGAGCAACTGCTGCCCTCCGCCCGTGGCCATGCGCTGGAGCCCTGGGCCGCCTACTGGGAACTGCGCGTGCGGCTGGCCGAGGCCCAGCCCGCTGAAATCCAGTCCTTCATGCAGCGCTACGCCGGCAGCTACCAGGAGGACCGCATGCGCAACGACTGGCTGCTGCTGCTGGGCCAGCGGCGCAACTGGGCGCAGTTTGCCGAGCAGCACCCCGCCTACCGCATGTCGGACGACCGTGAGGTGCGCTGCTACGCGCTGCTGATCGACACCCTGAAAGGCTCCGCACCCGCCACCGTGGCCGACGATGTGCGCAGCAACTGGTATGCCATCCGCGATGCCGACGACGGCTGCACCCATGCCGCCAGCGAGCTGTACAGCTACAAGAAGCTCAGCGCGCTTGACATCTGGCGCAAGGCGCGACTGGGCGTGGAGGCCAACCGCCCGCGTGTGGTGCGCAACGCGGTCGAAATCGTCTCGCCCGACGCGCTGCCGCAGCTCAAGGAGGTGCTGGACGCGCCCACCAAGTTCCTGCTCTCACGCGCCACGGCACGCGGCAACGCCCGGCAAGAGCTGGTGCTGCTGGCCCTGATCAAGCTCGCAGGCAGCGACCCGGACGGCGCCGCGCAGCAGCTGGACAACAAATGGGGCGTGCACCTCTCGGCCGAAGAGCGCAACTGGGCCTGGGGCGTGATCGGCAAGGCGGCCGCGCAAAAGCTCTCGTCCAACGCGGCGGGTTACTTTGCCAACGTCACCAAGGACACCGACCTGAACGACGACCTGCTGGGCTGGAAGGTGCGCGCCGCCTTGCGCGCCGGGCAGTGGAAAGCCGTGGGCAAGGCTGTCGATGCGATGGGCCCCGACGCCCGCCAGGACAGCACCTGGGTGTACTGGAAGGCGCGCGCACTGTTGTCGGGCCGCGTGACCGACGCCGAGCGCGCAGAAGCGCGCCAGCTGCTCGAAGGCATTGCCAGCACGCGCGGCTTCTACGAAATGCTGGCCATGGAAGAGCTGGGCCAGCGCATCACCACGCCCCCCGCCCCGGCGCCCCTTACTGCTGAAGAAAAAGCGGGTGCCCGCGCCAACCCGGGCCTGAACCGCGCCCTGTATGCCATCCTGCTGGGCCTGCGCAGCGAAGGCGTGCGCGAGTGGAACTACACCACCAACCTGCACCAGAGCGGCGGCATGGGCGACCGCGAACTGCTGGCAGCAGCCGACTTCGCCTGCCAGCGCGAGGTGTGGGACCGCTGCATCAACACCAGCGAGCGCACCAAAAGCGTGGTGGATGCCACGCAGCGCTTTCCCACCCCCTTCCGTAGCGCAGTGGTTGAGCGTGCCAATGGCATTGGGCTGGACCCGGCCTATGTGTATGGCCTGATCCGCCAGGAAAGCCGCTTCATCATGGATGCGCGCTCGCACGTCGGCGCCTCGGGCCTCATGCAGGTCATGCCTGCCACCGCGCGCTGGACGGCCAAGAAGATCGGCCTGAACAACTTCACCGCCGACCAGATCAACGACCGCGACACCAACATCACCATCGGCACCGCCTACCTCAAGCTCGCATTGGACGACTTTGCAGGCTCCATGCCCATGGCGGCCGCCGCCTACAACGCTGGCCCTGGCCGCCCGCGCAGCTGGCGCAACGGCCCCGTGCTGGACGCCGCCATCTGGGCTGAAAACGTGCCCTTTGCCGAAACCCGCGACTACGTGAAGAAGGTGCTGGCCAATACCACCAACTACGCCGCCATGCTCACCGGCCAGCCCCAGTCGCTCAAGGGCCGCCTGGGCACCATCGGCCCGCGCGATGCATCGGCGCCCGAGGTGAACAAAGACCTGCCCTGATGCCTCCATCCGCATCTGCCGCAGCACCCGCTGCCGCAGGTGCGAAGCGGGTGGGCGAGTGTTTGCTATAAATAGAGTAGCTATAAGCGCATGATGGAAGCGCGCAAAGCACCGATTTGATTCATATTCTTGGAGGGAAAACCATGAACAAGCTGTATGGGGTGGCCCTGGCCGCCATGGTGTGCTGGGCGCTGGGCACAGCCCAGGCGCAGCCCGTGTACAAGTGGGTGGATGCCGACGGCAAGACCCACTACGGATCACAACCTCCGCCCGCCAAGCAGGACGCCGAGCCCCTCAAGCTGCAAAGCAACAACGGCAGCACCCGGAGCGCATCGCAGTCCGCCAAGCCCGCCCAGCAGTACAACCCCGACGGCACCAAGAAGATCCCCAAAGACGTGGAGGAGTTTGGCCAGGGCATGAAGAAGGCACTGGAAAAGGTGGACAGCAAACAGGTGCCCCTGAACTGCGCCGCCGCCGTGGACAACATCCACTACCAGGCCGACCAGATGCTGGAGGTAGGCCAGAAAAACGTGCGCGACGGCTACATGGCCCAGGCCGAATACGACAAGACAGCCCCCAAGATCCGCGAGGCCCGGGGCAAATACAGCGTGTCAGACTGCCAGGCGTCGTCGGGCAACAAGAAATTGTTCTACCAATGCATGTCGAGCAGCAACAACCATGTGATGGGGTGCGACAAGCAGTTCAAGCATTGATGGGGAGATGCGGGGCTGGGGGCTGGAAACATACACCGGCGCCTGCTTGAGGCCAGGAACGGACATATGCCGAGACGTCTTATCGAAGTGGAGTTGACCATCGAAGGTCGTACAAAGATGCCTGTCCTCACCGGCGGCATCTATCGTCCACACTTGCGTGTCCAAGGTGGTGAATACCTTGGCGTCTCGTTTGTTGATGGTCAACTGGTTAGTCCCGGGTCCACAGCCCGTTCTGTAGCTGCGCTGATTTATGAGCCCGGTGTCGATTATTCTGCGCTGATGGTCGGCACTCATTTCGACGTTCTTGAAGGACAAACGCTCGTCGGTTCTGGCCGAGTCTTGAGAGGACCGTTTGCTGCCTAGGTACTCGCCGCTGTGGGTTCAACGCTGTCCCCCACCCTGACCAAGCCACATCACACGTTGTGCAGCACATCCCCTTGCCGCACCGCCGCCCCCGACCTTACGAGGTCATCCACCAGGCTCAATAGCCACTCCCCCTCGGGCTGATCACCGAAATGCCGCTGGTGCAGCATGCCGAAATACGGCGTGCCCTGCGCCCAGGCGGTGAGGTCGGCCATGGTGATCTGCTGCCACTCCAGCAGCTTGTATTTCAGCAGCACCTTGGCGGCATACAGCGCATGTTTGCCGGGGTTGCGCACAAAACCATCCAGGCGGCGGCGGGCGCCGTCGATGGCGCGGGGGGCGTCGGCAAACACGGGGCCGTGGCCGGGGATCACGACCTGCGGTGACAGCTTTTCGATCACGTCCAGCGTGGCGGCGACCTCGGCAAACGCGTTGTCGCCCTCCAGCTCGGGGAACACCACGCCAAAGCCGTTTTCCCACAGCGCATCGGCCGAGATCAGCACGCGGCCCTGGGGCTCGAACAGCACCACCGAGTGGGGGTCGTGCCCCGGGGCCGCATGCACCTGCCAGGGCTTGTCGCCCAGCAGCACACACGAGTCCGGCATCAGCAAGGTGTCGGCCCGGAACGGCGGGCATTCCTGCCCCGTGGGGGTGTAGCTGAGCGCGTAGGCGTCCCACTGGCGCACATGGTCGGCCTGGCCGGGGGGGATGGCGGTGAGGACACCGGGCCAGGCCTTCTGCAGCGCGGCATTGCCGCCACAGTGGTCGCTGTGCAGGTGGGTGTTGAGCACGCGGTCCAGCGCGCGGCCCGCCAACGCGCCGCGCACCAGGTCCACGGTCTGGTCGGCATGGCTGCAGTAGCCGGTGTCCACGATGGCCGTGTCGTGGTGGCCGATGAAGAGGATGTTGTTGGCCGACAGCCAGCCGCGCTCCAGCACGGTGATTTCGGGGGGGAGCAGGTCGTGGGGGGCAGAACTGGGCATGGGGGCAGGCAAACGGTAACAGCCCAGCGTACCGCAGGAGCACCCCTTCAGACCTTCTCCAAAACCCGTAAGCCATCGCCCCCGGCGGGGGCAGGTGGTGTCAGAACGTGACGCCCGCCACCAGGATCACGTTGGCGTACGGCGTGCACTCGCCCGTGCGCACCATCACGCGGGCCTGCTGGGTCAGGCGCTTGAAATCGTCGTGCGAAACCGCCTGCGGTGTGACCGGCAGCTGGCACCAGGCGGGCAACTGGCCCCCGTTGCGCTCCACGGCTTCGGTGGCGATCACGGCTTTCTCGACCTGCATTTCCTCCAGCACCACCCGCAGCACATCCGCCACGGCCGGGATGCCGGGCGTGAGGGCCAGGTCGATGCGGCGCGGGCCGTTAGGGATGGGCAGGCCCACGTCGCCGATCACCAGCATGTCGCCGTGGCCCAGGGTGGCGATGGCGTGGGAGAGTTCGGCGTGCAGCAGGGCGGTGCGTTTCACAGGGGGCTCCAGGCGGGCGGTTGGGGGCTTTGCGCCACGGCGGCGCGGGTGGGGATGGAGGGCTGGGCGCCCGGTTGGGTGACACACAGCGCCGATGCGCGGATGCCTTCGCGCACGGCGGCGTCCAGAGGCTCGCCGCGTGCCAGCGCCACGGCCAGTGCCCCCAGGAAAGTGTCACCTGCGGCCGTGGTGTCCACGGCTTTCACGACCAGGCCGGGGTGGTAGCGGTTGCCCGCCGCATCGGCGGCCACGGCGCCCGCAGCGCCCAGAGTTACTACGACCTGTGCGGGGCCCTTGGCGCGCAGGGCTTGTGCGGCCTGCGCGGCATCGGCGGGGGTGTCCACGTTCTGGCCTGCCAGCGCGGCGGCTTCCACCTCGTTCACCACCAGTGTGTGCACCAGCGGCCACATCGCTTCGGGCAGGGGCTGGATGGGGGAGGGGTTCAGCACCACGGGGCAGCCAGCGGCATGGGCCATCTCGGCGGCGGCCCGCACCTGGGGCAGGGGCGTTTCAAACTGCAGCACCAGGCCACCAGCGCCTTGCAGGGCGGCACCCAGTGCAGCGGCATCCAGCACAAAGCGGCCGTTGGCGCCGGGCACGACCACGATGCGGTTTTGCCCGCTGGCCTCCACGGTGATGGCGGCCACGCCGGTGGTGGTTTTGGTGTCGGTCTGCACGCCGCTGTGGTCGATGCCGTCGGCGTCGAGCCCGGCGCGCAGCGTCTGGCCGTAGCCGTCATCGCCCACGCGGCCGAACAAGGCCACCTGGGCGCCCTGGCGTGCGCAGGCCACGGCCTGGTTGCCGCCCTTGCCGCCGGGTACCAGGTGCAGGGCGTCGGCCAGCACGGTCTCGCCAGGGCCCGGCGCGTGTTGCACCTGCAGCACCAGGTCCATGTTCAGGCTGCCGACGACGGCGATGCGGGGCGTGTGGGTCGTGCTCATGCCGTACCTCCGGGCGCATGGGCCGTGGAGGCGCGCACGCGCAGCTCGGGCTGCAGCATCACCTTGCGCGCGTCTTGGCGCTTGCCGTCGATGCGCTCCAGCAGCATGTCCACAGCCAGCGCGCCGATGCGCTGCTTGGGCTGGGCCACGGTGGTGAGCGGCGGGCTGGTGAAGGCCGTTAGTTCGATGTCGTCAAAGCCCACGATGGACAGTGCCTCGGGCACGCGCAGGTCGCGCTCGTGCGCGGCGCACAGCGCGCCCATGGCCATGAGGTCGTTACAGACAAAGACGGCAGTGGGGGGCTCGGGCGCGCGCAGCACCGCGTGCATGGCTTCGTAGCCACCCTGGCTGGTGAAGTTGCCGTGCCACAGCAGGCCCTCGCCCGCGCCGCAGCCCGCATCGGCCAGCGCGGTGCGCCAGCCGGCAATGCGTTGCTCGCTGGGGGCAATGCCTTCGGGGCCGCCGATGCAGGCAATGCGGCGGTGGCCCAGCGACAGCAGGTGGCGCGTTGCCAGCAGGCCGCCCTGCATGTGGGCGGTTTCCACCAGGTCGCAGGGCTGCTGCTCGGCGATGTCGATTTCGCGGTCCACCAGCACGGTGGGGATGGACAGGCCCGCCAGTTGCGTGGCCAGCGTGGCGTCATGCCCGGTGGAGACCACGATGAGCCCGTCGATGCGCCGCTCGGCCAGCACCTGCAGGTAGGTGCCCTGGCGGTGCGCCTCGTCGTTGGTGTTGCACAGGATGACGTTGTAGCCCGCGCCAAAGCAGCGGTCTTCCACGCTGTGCACGATCTCGGCAAAGTAGGGGTTGGAGCTGTTGGGGATCAGCATGCCCAGCGTGCGCGTGTTGTTGCTCTTGAGGCTGCGCGCAATGGCGCTGGGCACATAGCCCAGGGCGCGGATGGCGGCCTCCACGCGCTCGCGCCCCTCGGGGCTCACGCGGCGCGTGCCGTTGACCACGTGCGACACCGTGGTGACCGACACCTCGGCGTGGCGCGCAACGTCCTTGATAGTAGCCATGCAAAAAGAAGAATGAGGTCGTGGGTGGTGGGGCGGCTGGATGCGGGGTCAGTCTCTCAGACCTTGGCGCGGCGCTGGCGCAGCGTGTCCACAATGACGGCCGCCACGATCACAAAACCCGTGATGATGCGCTTGCTGGGCTCGCTCGCGCCCACCTGGGCCAGGCCTGCCTCCAGCACCGCGATGATGAGCACGCCAAACGCGGTGTTCACCACCGAGCCGCGCCCGCCCATCAGGCTGGTGCCGCCAATCACCACGGCCGCAATCACCTGCAGCTCCATGCCGGTGCCCGCGTTGGGGTCGGCGGCTTCCAGCCGGGCCGACTGCATCAGCCCCGCCAGGCCCGCCAGCAGGCCAGTCATGGCAAACACGATGACGCGGATGGGGCGCGGGTCCACACCGGCCAGGCGCATGGCTTCTTCATTGGTGCCAATGCCCACCACGCAGCGGCCGAACACGGTGCGCGACAGCACCAGCTGTGCCACCACCACCAGCACCACGGCCAGCAAGAAGGCGAACGAGATGCCGCCAAAGAAGGGTGCCGACAGCCAGGAGATCGCATCGCCCACGTACTGCGTGCGCGAGTCGGTGACCACATACGCGCTGCCGCGCACGGCTTCGAGCATGCCCAGTGACACGATGAACGAGGGCAACCGCCACGCCACCGAAATGGTGCCCGTGATGGTGCCGCACACCAGGCCCGTGGCCAGTGCCAGCGCGGCGGCGGCGGGCACCGTCCAGCCCCATTGCAGGATGGCGGCGGCCGAGGTGGCGGCGGCCAGCGCCATCACCGAGCCCACCGACAGGTCGATGCCCGCGATGATGAGCACAAAGGTCATGCCCACCGCCATCACCGCCAGGGCCGGGATTTCGTTGGCGATGGTGATGAAGGTCTCGGCGCTCCAGAAGTATTCGGACAGCGACGAGAACAGCGTCACCATGCCCGCCAGCACGGCCAGCAGGCCCAGGTAGGTGCCCAGCTGGCTGCGCCAGACCGAGGCGGAGGAGGGCGCCGCAGCGGGCGCGGCAGATGCGGTGGGGGCGTTCATGCGGTGACAGGAGAAGGGGTTGAAGGGGTGGTACTGGTGCGCCCGCCGGGCTCGGAGAACGCGGCGGCCAGCAGCGATTGCTCGGACCACTCGCCGCGTTCGAACACGGCCACCAGGCGACCCGCGCTCATCACGCCGATGCGGTCGGCCATGGCCATGAGTTCGCGCAGGTCGGACGAAACCATGAGCAGCGCGCGGCCTTCGGCAGCCATGCGGTCCAGCTCGCCATACAGCTCGGCGCGCGCGCCCACGTCCACGCCGCGCGTGGGTTCGTCGAGCAGCAGCACGCGGCCTTCGCGGTGCAGCCATCGGGCGAAGACCACTTTTTGCTGGTTGCCGCCGGACAGTTGGCCCACGGGTTGCTCGGGGCCGTGGCAGCGCACGCGCAGGGTGCGGATGAATCCCTGCACCAGGCGGCTTTCAAGCCCGCGCTGCAGCCAGCCGCCGCGTGACACGGCCGACAGGTCAGACAGCGTGGCGTTGATCCGGATGGGCTGCGACAGCAGCAGGCCCTGGGATTTGCGGTCTTCGGTGACCAGGCCGACTCCGGCGGCAATGGCCTGCAGCGGCGAAGCAAAGCCCCGCTGCCAGGTGCGCGTTGCAGCCATGGCGGGGTTCGGTGTGATTGCTATATTTTGTATAGCTGTTTGCGCTTGTCCATCGGGCGGTAGGGCCTGTTTTTGTACAAATTCTGGGTGCAAGGTGACGCTGCCCCGGTCCGCGCGGTCGGCGCCAAACAGCAAGCGGACCAGCTCGGTGCGGCCCGATCCGACCAGCCCGGCAATGCCAAAAATTTCACCGGCCCGCAGTTCCAGGCTCACGTCTTGCACAGCGGTGCCCCGGCCCAGGCCTTCGGCGCTCATCACCACAGGGCCCACAGGGCGGCGCGGGCGGTGGTCCAGGTCGCTCACCACGCGGCCCACCATGCGCTGCACGAGGTCGTCCTCGCTCATGCCCGCCATGGGGCGCACGTCCACCAGGCGGCCGTCGCGCAGCACGGCCACGCGGTCGGCAATGCGGCGCAGTTCTTCGAGCCGGTGCGACACATAGATGATGGCCACGCCGCGCGCGGTGAGGTGCGCGATCTGCTCAAACAGGTAATTGGTCTCGCGCGGCGTGAGCATGGCCGTGGGCTCATCGAGCACCAGGATGCGTGTGTCGTCCTGCAGGTTGCGCGCGATCTCGACCATCTGCTGCTGGCCGATGCCCAGCTGCGAGACCGGGGTGGCGGGGTCGATGTTGTCGAGCCCGATCTTGGCCAGCTGCGCACGGGCGGCGGCATGCAGCACATCGCGCTGCAGCCAGCCCAGCCGGTGCGGCAGACGGCCCATCAACAAATTCTCGGCCACGGTGAGCGTGGGCACCAGGCCCAGCTCCTGCATCACCATGCGCACGCCGTGGCGCTCGGCATCGCGGCGCGACGTGGGGGCGTAGGTCTGCCCCGCCAGCTGCATGCCGCCGCGCGTGGGCTGCTCCAGCCCGCAAAGGATCTTGGACAGCGTGCTCTTGCCCGCGCCGTTCTCGCCGGTCAGCGCCAACACCTCGCCCGCAAACAGCTCCACGTTCACGCCATCGAGCACAGTGGCGGTGTAGTCCTTGCCCACAGCCTGTATGGCGAGCAGGGGTGTACGTGGCGAGTCAGGTGACGGGCTGGTGGGCATAACAGTGTGTGCAGTTTTTAATTTTGAAGCGGCGAACAAAGCTCAGCGAAGCGGTTCTGGCTAGGCGCCGTGTCGCAGGCAGTACTGGAAGTACGACAAGACACGGCAACAACGCCAGAAGAGCTTTGTTCTCCGCTCCGGGGCTTACTTGCTGTCTTTCGTCACCAGCACCACATCCGTCTTCACCGTGGCGGGCAGCTGGTTTTGCGGCGTCTTGGCGGCCAGGGCCTTCTGTGCCAGTTCGATACCAAACACGGCCTGCTTGGCGGCGTACTGGTCGGCGGTGGCCAGCACGCGGCCGTCGGCCAGCATGGGCTTGATGGCACCGATGTTGTCGTAGCCCACCACCTGCACCTTGCCGGTCTTGCCTGCAGCCTTCACAGCGGCCACGGCGCCCAGGGCCATGCTGTCGTTGCCGGCCAGCAGGGCCACGAGGTCAGGGTGCTCGCGCATCATGCCGGCGGCCACGGTGTTGCCCTTTTCGATCTCCCAGTTGCCGGACTGCACGCCCACCACGGTGATGTTGGCGGCTTTCATGGCGTCCTGGTAACCCAGGGTGCGTTGCTGCGCATTGAAGGTGGTGGACACGCCTTCGATGATGCCGACCTTGTCACCGGCCTTCAGCGTCTTGGCCAGGTGGTCGCCCACCAGCTTGGCGCCCGCGCGGTTGTCCGGGCCCACGAAGGGTACGGTGATGTTCTTTTCCTTCAGCGCGTCGGCATCGAGCTGGTTGTCGATGTTGACCACGAGGATGCCCTTGTCGATGGCCGTCTTGACCACGGGCACCAGTGCCTTGGAGTCGGCGGGGGCCAGCACGATGGCGTTGACCTTCTGCGCCACGGCCTGCTCGATCATCTTGATCTGGGCCGCCGTGTCGGTCTCGTTCTTGATGCCGTTGGCCACCAGCGTGTATTCCTTGGCATGGGCCTTCTGGTGCGCCTTGGCGCCGTCTTCCATGGTGCGGAAGAACTCGTTGGCCAGCGACTTCATGATGAGCGCGATCTTGGGCTTGTCCTGCGCAAACGCAGGGCTGGCCAGCAGGCTGCCCACAACGGCGAGGGCGGCGGCGGTCTGAACGGAACGGCGGGTGAACTGCATGGGTGTTGTCTCCAGGTTGGAATGTGGACCAAGGCGACCGACAGCGTGAAGGGAAATCCCCGGCAGCGTCCCTCAAAAGGGGCGCCTGCGGATGCCCGGTGCCTTGTCGCGAACGGGATGATAACGAAAGCAAACGTTTGCGCAAACGTTTGCTGACTGGTAAAAACCCGGAGATGTTGCCATCAGAAGGCCTGGTGCATGCGGGCGGCTTGCAGTTCTTTCGCCCAAGAAAAAGGGCGCCGAAGCGCCCTGGGGGAGGTTGCAGGGTGCAGCGTTCGGGCCGCCGCGCCCATGAACAAGGTCAAGCCTTGCGCAATTCCCTGCGCAGGATCTTGCCCACGTTGCTCTTGGGCAGCTCGTCGCGGAACTCGATGTACTTGGGGCGCTTGTAGCCGGTGAGGTTCTGGTGGCAGTAGTTCGCCACTTCGTCCTCTGTCAGGGCCGGGTCGCTCTTGATGATGAACACCTTGATGGCCTCGCCCTGTTTCTCATCGGGCACGCCGATGGCCGCGCATTCGACCACGCCGGGGCACAGGCTGATGACCTGCTCCAGCTCGTTGGGGAACACGTTGAAGCCGCTCACCAGGATCATGTCCTTCTTGCGGTCGATGATGCGGGTGTAGCCCTGCGGGTCCATGATGCCGATGTCGCCCGTGCGCATGAAGCCGTCGGGCGTGAAGGCCTTGGCGTTCTCTTCGGGCTGGTTGTAGTAGCCCGCCATCACGTTGGGGCCGCGGATGCAGATCTCGCCCGACTCGCCCTGGGGCAGGCTGTTGCCCTCGTCGTCCTTGATGGCAATGTCGATGCCCGGCAGCGGCAGGCCGATGTTGCCGCTGAACTGGGTGCTGATCACCGGGTTGTTGGTGCCGATGGCGCAGGTCTCGCTCATGCCCCAACCTTCGATCATGGTGCTGCCGGTCACCTTCTGCCATTGCTTGGCCGTACCCTCGCTGGCTGCCATGCCCCCGGCCTGCGACACGCACAGGTGCGAAAAATCCAGCGTCTTGAACTGAGGGTTTTGCAGCAGCGCGTTGAACAGCGTGTTCACCGCAGGCAGCATGTGGAAGGGGCGCTTCTTGAGTTCGGCCACGAACTTCGGGATGTCGCGCGGGTTGGGGATCAGCGTCATGCTGGAGCCTTGGCGGATGGCCAGCAGGCACAGCGTGAGCGCGAAGATGTGGTACAGCGGCAGTGCGGCAATGCTGTTGGCCTTGCTCAGGTCGCCCACCTTGGACAGCGCGGGCGTGAACCACGCCTCGGCCTGCAGCGTGGCGGCCACGATGTTGCGGTGGGTGAGCACTGCGCCCTTGGACAGGCCCGTGGTGCCGCCGGTGTATTGCAGGAAGGCAATCGAATCCAGCGTGGCCTGGCTGGGTGCGAGCGACTTGTGTTCGCCCAGCGACAGCGCCTTCTTGAACGTGACGACCTTGCGCCCGTTGGACAGCGGCAGGTCGTACGCGGGCACCATCTTGGCCAGGTGGCGCACGGCAAAGGTGATCCATTTGCCAAACCAGAAGCCCAGCAGGTCGCCCATGGAGGCCATCACCACATGCTTGACGGCCGTGTGGTCGATCACATCGGCCAGCGTGTGGGCAAAGTTCTCCAGGATCACGATGGCGGTGGCGCCCGAGTCCTTGAGCTGGTGCTCCAGCTCGCGCGCGGTGTACAGCGGGTTCACGTTCACGCAGGTGTAGCCCGCGCGCAGCACGGCGGCCATGGTCACGCCAAACTGCGGAATGTTGGGCAGCATGATGGCCACGCGCGCACCGGGCTCCAGCCCCAGGCTTTGCAGATAGGCGCCCAGCGCGGCCGAGCGGCGTTCCAGCTCGCCATAGGTCATCCACTGGTCCATGCAGACCGAGAACGGGCTGGATGCGTGTTTGCGGAACGACTCTTCCAGCAGGTGGGCCACAGAGCGGTATTGCTCGGGCTTCACGTCGTGTGGGACGCCCGGGGGGTAGCTCTTGAGCCAGATCTTTTCCATGCGCGTGTTTCCTTCGTTAGGGATGTCCTGCATAACTCCCTGCGGTCGGAGATAGCGCGGTCTCGGGCGGTCCGCTGCGTTGCTTTTCTTGCCAATAGCTGGGCTATTGGCTGCAAAAAGGCGCCTTGCGGCCCATCCCGATCCGCACTACCACCGACTCGCGAGGGTCATGCAGGACATCCCTGTGTTCGCCAAATGCCATTGATAGGTGGGCACAGATTGTGGAAGGCGGGGGCGCAACGGGCTATCGGGCTTGTCCTAGTGTGTGGTTAAGCTGGGTCCCGCAGGTGACAGGGTCGGCATCGAAGAGCAAATCCATCAGCGCCCGCTCACGCTGCTCGATGGTGGCCAGGAACTGCTCCACCCCGCCGCGCTGGCGCGCGAGCTGGCCGAAGGTGTCGAACCCCGCCTCCAGAAACTTCTGCAGTGCGCCCATGCCCGCTGCGTTGGCCGGGCCGCGCATCATGCGCAGCATCATCCGCAGCCCAGGTGTGCGCGTGAGGCGCGCCAGATCAGTGCCCATGGCCAGCACGCGCTGTAACTGCTGCTGGCGCGCGTGGCGCTGGCCTACGGTGCGCCAGGCAGCGGCGTAGCGGGCGGCGTCGTTGGCCGCATCGGCACCTTCATGCGCCCGCCAGGCGCGGCCCATGTCCTGGTCCAGTTCCTCGGTCTGCGCGTGCAGCACGGCCAGGGCCACGGCGGTGATCACGACCGGCTGGGGAAACATGGTCTGCAGCGTGCCCGCGATGCGGCCAAACTGCTGATCGCGGTCGGTGTAGTCGGTGTCGCTGTACAGCTCTTCCAGAAAGAACCGCGCTGCAGGCCCGAAGACGGGCGATGCCATCAGGTCCGCATAGGTGCCGCGAAAGCGCCGCGCCTGAAAGGTCTTGACGCTGCCCACCGCCGCCCCCAGCGCCGGGTCGCCCGTGCGGTGCAGGCGCAGGGCGGTCACGTCGGCGATGCAGTCGCGGATGGTCTGGGCGGCATCCATGGGGCGGGGTCCTTTCTGCGTTCTGCGGGGTGCGGTGTCGGGCGGTGGTCAGACCGCACAATGCGGCTGGTCCATTACAACATTTGCCCATCACCACCATGATCGCGCGCTGGCAACGAATCCTTCTCCTGTGCATCCTGCTGGCCATGGCCGCCTGGCTGGTGTGGCAATGGCCCCATTCACCGTTGCGTGCCGTACTGGGGGCACTGGTGCCGCTCGGCATTTACCTGGTGGTGATGGCGGTGGAGTTTGTGCTGATGCACATCACCAACCGTGCCGATGCTGCGCCCCGCGCCCGCCTGTCACAGGTCGTGGGTGCCTGGTGGGCCGAGGTGTGGGTGGCGTTGATGGTGTTTTGCTGGCGCCAGCCGTTTCGCCACCAGTCCGTGCCCGATTGGCTGCCAGCGCAGCCGACAGGAAAACGCGGCGTGGTGCTGGTGCACGGCTTCATGTGCAACCGGGGGCTGTGGCTGCCGTGGTTTGCGCAGTTGCAGGCGCGGGGACATGCCTATGTGGCGGTCAATCTGGAGCCGGTGATGGGCTCGATTGACGAGTATGCGGACATCATTGAAGACGCTGTGCGCCAAGTGACGGCGGCCACGGGGCAGGCGCCGGTGTTGTTGTGCCACAGCATGGGGGGCTTGGCGGTGCGGGCGTGGCTGCGGGCGCACCAGGCGGATGGGCGGGTGCACCGTGTGTTGACGCTGGGCACGCCGCATGGGGGCACGTGGCTGGGGCGTTTCAGTCGTGCGGTGAATGGGCGGCAGATGAGCTTGGCGGGGGACTGGGTGGTGGCGTTGCAGCGGGCGGAGCCTGCGGGGCGGGCGGCGTTGTTTACCTGCTGGTTTTCGAACTGCGACAACATTGTGTTTCCGGCGACCACGGCGGCGTTGGTGGGGGCGGAACACCGGTTGGTGGAAGGGGTTGCGCACGTGCAGATGGCGTTTGACCCTGGGGTGATGGAGGCTTGTCTGGAGGAGATAGGTCGAGTGTGATTCTTTGGTTTTTTGGAGCGCCAGCCGCTTTCTTTTTGTAGCTGTGCTTAGTTTTGATTTCCCGTTTGGGCTGGGTTTGTCGAAGCCTTGGCGTGCTGGTTTGGAAGGCGTGCTTGGGTTGCGGGCGGGAGCCGGGTTGTCGCCCCGGCAGGCGAGTAACTTTCTTTCGCGTCGCCTGTTCAGACCGGACACATGGGAAACAGGTGTGCGGAGACATAGGAAACACTTCGCCTTGG
>NZ_JBWKZU010000017.1:0-80170 GCF_059424825.1 Acidovorax sp. GW101-11A03
AGTCAGGAGCCTGCTGGTTCGCGCGTGGTGACCTACAAGTCCACGGCTGACCGCGCTGCTGTGCGTGCCCAGGCTGCCGAAGCCCTGCGCACGGGTCAGATCCCTTCGGGCGAATTCAGCGCCATGTAATTCCAGCCGGCCTGTGCAGGCCGGTCGCGAAGTGCAAATGCCATAAAAAGGCCGGAGTCCCTTGCGGGGCTCCGGCCTTTTTTGCTTTGGCATGTTTTGCGCGGGCTTGCAGACCGTTGAAGACTGCAGACAACCCCCTCAACAGAAACAACACGAGCAAGCAGTGGCCCCTTCGACCTCATGCATCGCGCGGGAGAGACCGAGCGCCCTCCCCTCCCATGAGGCCCGCGTCGCGCCCTCCACCCGCCGCACAGGCATAAAAAAAAACCCGGCACAGCCGGGTTTCTTGTTCCAAGCGCTGGGGCTGGATTACTTCTTCTGGCGGAACTTGCGCAGCGCCGCAATCTGGGCAGCCATCACAGCGAGTTCGGACTGTGCCTTGGCCAGGTCCAGTTCGCTCTTGGCGTTTTTGAGCGCTTCTTCGGCCGATGCCTTGGCCGCATTGGCCTTTTCATCGTCCAGGTCCTTACCGCGGATGGCGGTGTCGGACAGCACGGTCACGCAGTTGGGCTGCACTTCCAGAATGCCACCGGCCACGAAAACAAACTCTTCGTCACCGTTGGCCATCTCGATGCGCACCGAGCCGGGCTTGATGCGCGTGATCAGCGGGGTGTGGCGGGGATAGATGCCCAGCTCGCCAGCCTCGCCAGGCAGCGCGACGAAACGTGCTTCACCGGAGAAGATGGACTCTTCGGCACTGACCACATCAACGTGGATGGTGTTCATCATTGCTCCTAGGAAAAGATGGGTTGCTTGATTGCAGAGGGCTGAGCCGCTGTGGGCCGCTCAGCCGCCGGGCAATCAGGCCACCTTCTTGGCCTTTTCGAAGGCTTCGTCGATGGTACCGACCATGTAGAACGCCTGCTCGGGCAGGTGATCGCATTCACCGTTCACGATCATCTTGAAACCACGAATGGTTTCGGCCAGAGGCACGTACTTGCCTGGCGAGCCCGTGAACACTTCGGCCACGTGGAAAGGCTGCGACAGGAAACGCTGGATCTTTCGCGCGCGGGCCACGGCCAGCTTGTCTTCAGGAGCCAGTTCGTCCATACCCAGAATGGCGATGATGTCGCGCAGTTCCTTGTAGCGCTGCAGCGTACCTTGCACCGCACGGGCCGTGGCGTAGTGGTCTTCGCCCACGACGTTCGGGTCCAGCTGGCGGCTGGTGGAGTCCAGTGGGTCCACGGCAGGGTAGATACCCAGCGAGGCGATGTCACGCGACAGCACCACGGTGGAGTCCAAGTGGGCGAACGTGGTGGCAGGCGAAGGATCGGTCAAGTCATCGGCAGGCACGTACACGGCCTGGATGGAGGTGATCGAGCCGACCTTGGTCGACGTAATACGCTCTTGCAGACGGCCCATTTCTTCGGCCAGCGTAGGCTGGTAGCCCACGGCGGAAGGCATACGGCCCAGCAGAGCGGACACTTCGGTACCGGCCAGCGTGTAGCGGTAGATGTTGTCCACGAAGAACAGCACGTCACGGCCTTCGTCACGGAAGGACTCGGCGATGGTCAGACCGGTCAGCGCCACACGCAGACGGTTGCCTGGGGGCTCGTTCATCTGGCCGTACACCATGGCAACCTTGGACTCTTCGAGCTTCTCCAGGTTCACCACGCCGGAATCGGCCATTTCATGGTAGAAGTCGTTCCCTTCACGGGTACGCTCGCCCACACCAGCGAACACCGACAGACCGCTGTGGGCCTTGGCGATGTTGTTGATGAGTTCCATCATGTTCACGGTCTTGCCCACACCGGCGCCGCCGAACAGCCCCACCTTGCCGCCCTTGGCGAACGGGCAGACCAGGTCGATCACCTTGATGCCGGTTTCCAGCAGCTCTTGCGAAGGCGACAGTTCGTCGTACGCAGGGGCCTTGCGGTGGATGGAGGCCGTCAGTTCCTGGCCCACGGGACCGCGCTCGTCGATGGGGTTGCCCAGCACGTCCATGATGCGGCCCAGAGTGGCCTTGCCCACGGGCACGGTGATGGCGTTGCCGGTGTTGGTGACCATCAGGCCACGACGCAAGCCGTCGGACGAGCCGAGGGCAATGGTACGCACCACGCCGTCACCCAGTTGCTGCTGCACTTCCAGCGTCAGGGCAGAACCCTCCAGCTTGAGGGCGTCATACACCTTGGGCATCTGGTCGCGCGGGAACTCAACGTCCACCACAGCGCCGATACATTGAACAATCTTGCCTTGCACTTGAGCCATTTTTCGCTCCAATTTAGATGTTGGTTGAGCTGCTTACACAGCAGCGGCGCCAGCCACGATTTCCGAAAGTTCTTTCGTGATCGCTGCCTGGCGCGTCTTGTTGTAGACCAGCTTCAACTCGCCAATGACGCTGCCTGCGTTGTCGGTGGCGGCCTTCATGGCCACCATGCGCGCCGACTGCTCGGACGCCATGTTTTCCGCAACGGCCTGGTAGATCAGGGATTCGACGTAGCGGACCAGCAGATCGTCGATCACGGTCTGGGCATCGGGTTCGTAGATGTAGTCCCAGCCATGCTCAGTCTTCTCGGCCTGCATCTGCTCGGACGACAGCGGGAGCAGCTGCTCCACGACCGATTCCTGGCGCATGGTGTTGATGAACTTGGTGTAGCTCAGGTACACCGCGTTGATCTTGCCTTCCGCGTACGCATCGAGCAGCACCTTCACGGGGCCGATCAGCTTGTCCAGATGAGGCGTGTCGCCCAAGCCCGTCACATGCGAAACCACCTTGGCACCGACGCGGTTCAGGAAACCCAGGCCCTTGTTGCCAATGGCCACGGCCTCCGTCGAAACACCAGCGCCTTGCAACTCACGCAGCTTGGTCGTCACGGCGCGCAACACGTTGGTGTTCATGCCGCCGCACAGGCCCTTGTCGGTCGTCACCACGATCACGCCCGCTACCTTGGCATCGTTCACCTTCATGAACGGGTGCACGTATTCGGGATTGGCCTTGCCGAGGTTGGCTGCAATGTTGCGGATCTTCTCGCTGTAGGGACGGGCAGCGCGCATCCGGTCCTGCGCCTTGCGCATTTTGGATGCAGCCACCATCTCCATGGCCTTGGTGATCTTCTTGGTGTTCTCCACCGATTTGATCTTGCCGCGTATTTCCTTGCCTGCTGCCATGATGGCTCCTCGTCCGGTTTAAGCGAACGACTTCTTGAACGCGCCGATGGCAGCGGTCAATTCGGCTTCTGCGTCCTTGTCCATGGCCTTGGCCTGTTCCAGCTTGGCCAGCAGTGCGGCGTGGCTGGTCTTCAGGAACTGGTGCAGGCCGTGTTCGAAGTCGAGAACCTTCTTGACGTCGATGTCGTCCATGAAGCCCTTGTTCACAGCAAACAGCGTCGCGCCCATCAGCGAGATGGACAGGGGGCTGTACTGTGCCTGCTTGAGCAGTTCGGTCACGCGGGCACCGCGGTCCAGCTGCTTGCGGGTGGCTTCGTCCAGGTCGGAAGCGAACTGCGCGAACGCAGCCAGCTCACGGTACTGGGCCAGGTCGGTACGGATACCACCGGACAGGTTCTTCACCAGCTTGGTCTGGGCAGCACCACCGACGCGGGACACCGAGATACCGGCGTTGATGGCGGGGCGGATACCAGCGTTGAACAGCGAGGTTTCCAGGAAGATCTGGCCGTCGGTGATCGAGATCACGTTGGTGGGCACGAAGGCGGACACGTCGCCGGCTTGCGTTTCGATGATCGGCAGTGCGGTCAGCGAACCGGTCTTGCCCTTGACTTCACCCTTGGTGAAGGCTTCGACGTAGTCGGCGTTCACGCGGGCTGCGCGTTCGAGCAGGCGGCTGTGGAGATAGAACACGTCGCCAGGGTAGGCTTCGCGGCCTGGTGGACGGCGCAGCAGCAGCGACACTTGGCGGTAAGCCACGGCTTGCTTGGACAGGTCGTCATAAACAATCAGGGCGTCCTGGCCGCGGTCGCGGAAGTACTCGCCCATCGTGCAGCCGGAGTAGGCCGACACGTACTGCATGGCAGCCGATTCGGAAGCCGATGCGGCCACCACGATCGTGTATTCCATGGCACCGGCTTGTTCCAGCGCGCGCACCACGTTCTTGATCGACGAAGCCTTCTGGCCAATGGCGACGTAGATACACGTCACGCCCTGGCCCTTCTGGGCGATGATGGCGTCGATGGCGACGGCCGTCTTGCCGGTCTGGCGGTCACCGATGATCAGCTCGCGCTGGCCACGGCCCACGGGCACCATGGAGTCGATGGACTTCAGGCCGGTCTGCAGGGGTTGGTCCACCGATTTACGGGCGATCACGCCCGGTGCGACCTTTTCGATCACGTCAGTGAGCTTGGCATTGATGGGGCCCTTGCCGTCGATCGGCTGACCCAGGGCGTTCACCACGCGGCCGACCAGTTCGGGGCCCACGGGCACTTCCAGAATGCGTCCCGTGCACTTGACGGTGTCGCCTTCGGAGATGTGCTCGTACTCGCCCAGAATCACGGCGCCGACGGAGTCGCGCTCGAGGTTCAGAGCCAGGCCGAAGGAAGGCTGACCGTCCTTGGTGGCGGGAAACTCAAGCATTTCACCAGCCATCACGTCCGACAGGCCGTGAACGCGCACGATACCGTCGGACACGGACACCACGGTACCCTGGTTGCGGATATCGCTGCTGGCGGCCAGACCTTCGATGCGGCTCTTGATGAGTTCAGAAATTTCTGCGGGATTGAGTTGCATGACTCTTTCCTTCTTTCTTTGGTTCGCTGTCCTCGCCGCGCTTACGCGGTGAGGGCCGCTTTCATTTGTTCAAGACGGGCCTTGACCGAAGTGTCCAGCACCTCGTCACCCACCACTACGCGAATGCCACCGATCAGGGACTCGTCCAGCTGAGCGGTGAGGTTGAGCTTGCGGCCAAAGCGCTTTTCCAGCGCAGTGCCGACATCGGCCAGTGCGGCAGCGTCCATCGGAAAGGCGCTGTGCACCACAGCATCCGACGAGCCGCTGCGGCCATTCACGAGGGCACGAAACTGTGCAGCGACTTCCGGCAGCGCGGCGAGGCGCCCGTTGTCGATGACCGTGCGCAAGAAGTTCTTGGCCGTGTCAGGCAGAGCCGAACGCGCAACACCCGTGAAGACGGCAAACACCTGGTCTGCCGTCACCTTGGGGTTGTCCGCCAGCTGGCGCAACTGGGGGTGGGCGGCAATGGCCGCCAGTTCATCGACCCAGTCAGCAGTGCTGGCCAGGTCCATGCCCGCACCCGCAGTAGCGGCCTTGAACAGGGCTTCGGCGTAAGGGCGGGCAATGGTGGCGAGTTCAGCCATGTGTGTCCCCTTACAGCTCGGTCTTCAGGCGGTTGAGCAGGTCGGCGTGAACGCCGGCATTGACTTCCTTGCGGAGAATCTGCTCTGCACCCTTGACGGCCAGCGCTGCGACCTGCTCACGCAGGGCTTCGCGGGCTTGCACCGTTTGCTGCTCGGCTTCGGCACGGGCGGAAGCAACGATCTTGTTGCCTTCTTCCGTGGCGCGTGCCTTGGCTTCTTCGATGATGGCCTGGGCACGTCGGTCGGCGTCCGCAAGACGCGAGGCCGTTTCGTTGCGCACCTGCGCCAGTTCCTTCTCGACCTTCTGATTGGCAGCGGTCAATTCGGACTTGGCACGGTCGGCAGCAGCGAGGCCTTCGGCGATTTTCTGGGCTCGTTCATCCAACGCCTTCGCGATCGGGGGCCACACGAATTTCATCGTGAACCACACCAGGATCAGGAAGACGATGGCCTGAATGAACAGGGTCGCGTTGATACTCACGGCAACACCTTTCTAGAGTGGCGTTGAGTGGGAATTACTTGGGCAGGTTGGCCAAGAACGTGGAAGCGAAGGGGTTGGCGAAGGCGAACAGCAGAGCGATAGCAACACCGATCAGGAACGCAGCGTCGATCAGGCCGGCCAAGATGAACATCTTGGTTTGCAGCTCGTTGATCAGTTCAGGCTGACGTGCCGACGATTCGAGGAACTTGCCACCCATCAGTGCGATACCGATGGAAGCGCCGATAGCGCCCAGACCAACGATCAGACCACAAGCCAGAGCGACGAGACCGAGAATGTTTTCCATGATGACTCCTGAGTTAAAAAAGAAAAGTTGAAAAGGAAAGAGAAACGAAAGGGAACCGTTTAGTGCGCGTTGTGCGCCTGACCGAGGTAGATCAGCGCAAGCATCATGAAGATGAACGCTTGCAGCGAGATCACCAAAATGTGGAACAGCGTCCAGATGGTGCCAGCGATGACGTGGCCCACAGGCAGCAGCACACCCGACAGCGACAGTGCAGCTGCGCCACCCATCAGGGCGATCAGCATGAACACCAGTTCACCGGCGTACATGTTGCCGAACAACCGCATGCCATGCGATACGGTGTTGGCCACATATTCAATGATCTGCATCAGCACATTCACCACCGCCAGAATCAGGGCGAAGATGGGGTTCTTGCTGGTGCCGAAAGGAGCAGAAACGAGTTCGTGGGCCCAGCCGCCGGCGCCCTTGATTTTGACGCTGTACCAGAAGCGCAGGATCAGGATGGCAAATGCCAGGCCCAGGGTGGTCGAAAGGTCGGCCGTAGGCACAACACGCAGGTAGGCATGGTGCGGGTCGTGACCGGCAGCACCGTAGATCTTGGCCCAGATGGCGGGCAGCAGATCCACAGGCAGCATGTCCATGAAGTTCATCAGAAAGATCCAGACGAACACCGTCAGACCCAGGGGGGCGATGAACTTGCGGCTTTCAGCGTTGTGGATGTTGGCCTTGGCCTGGTTGTCCACCATCTCGACCAGCATTTCCACGGCTGCCTGGAAGCGGCCGGGCACGCCGGAGGTTGCCTTGCGGGCAGCGGACCACAAAATCAAAAGAGTGAGGACACCCAGAACCAGACCCACAATGATCGAGTCGTAGTTGATGACGGTGAAATCAACAATCTTGGTCTGGTTGACGTTCTGAAGATGCTGCAGGTGGTGAACGATGTATTCACTTGCAGTCGGAGCGTGCGCTTCTGCGGCCATCGGACAACTCTCTTGTAACTATCAATCGGTTTTTCGGACACCAGACCGCACCAACAGTGCCGCCCAGTACGTTTTCATTGTGATCACCATGCCAACCAGCAAGGCCATCCAGCTCAAGTCCGGCACGAGCCGGGGTGCCGCTGCAAGCAGCGCCACCGTCAACACGATCTTGGCGATTTCCCAACCAAAGAACCCCAGCATGGCTGCACGCGGATCGGACGACGCCTTGCGGCGAAACACGCCCCGTGCAAACAAGCCCGCCGGAACCACCACCGCCACGGCGCCGTAGGCTGCAGACCAACCCACCGACGCCCGGCCTGTCAGAACCCAGGCCACCAGGGCCACCAGCATTCCAACCAGCGCCTGACCTGCCACCACCTTCCACACCGAGATGGGAGGATTGCGACTGCGCCACTGCTCCGCCTCTTGGGCTGTCAGGGGCTTGAAGTCAGATTCTTCAGCCTCAGCTTCAGTCTCAGGAGCGATTGTTTTCATTGTTGAATGACGCCCGCGTTACAGACTGCAACTTTCACAAAGCCTCTAATTATAAGTAAAAACCCATGGCAGTCGGCAAAAACCCGCAAACCGGGTGCGTGACCCGCGCGCCAGCGTGCGCCGTTGTGGTGACAGGCCAACGGGTTCAACGAGGCAAAACGGCCCATCCTGCACCGGATTGGCGCACGCAAAAGCTGCGGCTCGCGCCATGCCACCGGGCCTCTGGCGCACAATGGCGCAGCGCCATCAGCTATTGAAACCGAAGCAAAGACCCAAGGGCTTTTCACCATGACACCCACCACTCCGCCGCCCGCCAATGGCCTTGCCGAGCAGGCCACCGACCCACGCAAAGACTCGCTCATCGAATACCCCTCCCGGTTCCCTATCAAGGTCATGGGCGCCAAGGTGGACGGCTTTGTGCACGCGGTCACCGAGCTGGCGCGCCAGTTCGACCCCACCTTCGATGCCAGCACCATTGAACTGCGTGACAGCCGCGCGGGCAATTACCTCGGAGTAACCATCACCATCACCGCAACCAGCCGGGAACAACTCGACAACCTGTACCGAGCACTGTCCTCGCACCCGCTGGTCAAGGTCGTCCTGTAGGCCCGTGTCTACAACCACGCCCCCGAAGCCGGAGCCTGTGCGCCCCCAGATCCTTGGCCGGGTGGACTACGCCACCACCGTGCAGGCCATGCAGGACTACACGGCCACACGCACGTCCGACACCTCCGACGCCCTGTGGTTGTGCGAGCATGCGCCGCTCTATACACAGGGGCTGGCTGGCAAGAGCGACCATATCCTGACCCCCGGCAGCATTCCCGTGGTGGCAACCAACCGGGGCGGACAGGTCACTTTCCACGGCCCGGGCCAGGTGGTTGCCTACCCGCTGATCGACCTGCAGCGTGCTGGCTACTTCGTCAAAGAGTATGTCTACCGCGTGGAAGAGGCCGTGATCCGAACGCTGGCTCATTTTGGCGTCACGGGCCACCGCGTGGGCGGCGCACCTGGCATCTATGTGCGCCTTCACGCCCCCCACAGCCACGCCATGCTGCCCCAGCGCCCCCAAAAACAAACCGGCGCCGGCGCCCCTCCAGCCCCCGACTTCGACGGCCTGGGCAAGATCGCCGCCTTGGGCATCAAGGTCAGCCGACATTGCACCTACCACGGCGTGGCGCTCAATGTGGCCATGGACCTGGAACCCTACTCGCGCATCAACCCTTGCGGTTACGCAGGTTTGCAAACAGTGGACCTTTCTACAATCGGGGTCCACACCACCTGGGAAGAAGCCGCGCAGGTGCTGGGCCAGCAGCTCAGCATCCGGTTGGCGCCCTGAACTCTGCCTACAGCCATGAGCACCCCTGAAGTCGTCCGCGAAGCGCAATCCACCGAAGCCTACAACCCGCTGGCCAAACAAAAGGCTGCGGCCAAGCTGTCGCGCATTCCGATCAAGGTGGAGCAAGGCGAAGTGCTGAAGAAGCCCGACTGGATCCGCGTGAAGGCAGGCAGCCCCACCACGCGCTTCTACGAAATCAAGGAGATCCTGCGCGAACACAAGCTGCACACGGTGTGCGAAGAAGCCTCCTGCCCCAACATCGGCGAGTGCTTCGGCAAGGGCACTGCCACCTTCATGATCATGGGCGACAAATGCACGCGCCGCTGCCCGTTCTGCGACGTGGGCCACGGCCGCCCCGACCCGCTGGACAAGGACGAGCCCCTGAACCTGGCCAAGACGATTGCCGCACTCAAGCTCAAGTATGTGGTGATCACCAGCGTGGACCGCGACGACCTGCGCGACGGCGGCAGCGGCCACTTTGTGGAATGCATCCAGAACATCCGCGCGCTGTCGCCCACCACCCAGATCGAGATCCTGGTGCCCGACTTCCGCGGCCGCGACGACCGTGCGCTCGAAATCCTCAAGGCCGCGCCGCCCGATGTGATGAACCACAACCTGGAAACCGCGCCCCGCCTGTACAAGGAAGCGCGCCCAGGCTCTGACTACCAGTTCAGCCTGAATTTGCTGAAAAAGTTCAAGGCCCTGCACCCCAACGTTCCCACCAAGAGCGGCATCATGGTGGGCCTGGGCGAAACGGACGAAGAGATCCTGCAGGTGATGCGCGACATGCGCGAACACAACATCGACATGCTGACCATCGGCCAGTACCTGTCGCCCAGCAACAGCCACCTGCCCGTGCGCCGTTACGTGCATCCCGACACCTTCAAGATGTTCGAGGAAGAAGCCTACAAGATGGGTTTCAGCCACGCCGCCGTGGGCGCCATGGTGCGCAGCAGCTACCACGCAGACCAGCAGGCGCACGCGGCCGGGGTCTGAGCCCCGGCGCACACCCACCGTCTGCGGCGGAGCAATCCCATGCATGCCCCAGACCAGCTCTCCCTGCGCCGCTACGGCGCCTCGCCCGGCAGCCACCGCCACGACCACTTCCAGGTCCTGCTGGGGCTGTCCGGCGCCCTGGAGCTGGAGGTGGAAGGGCGCGGCGTGCGGGTGGCCGCCGGCGGGGGCTGTGTCATTGCCCCGGGGGACCGGCACGATTTCGAGTCCGCCGGGGGCAGCCTGTGCCTGGTGCTCGACAGCGCCCACCCGGCCTGGGCGGCACTCTCGTGCCCGCCAGCGGCGACGGCCCCGCCCGCCCAGGCGCTGCCCTTGGCGCACTACCTGGCCAGCGCGCTGCAGCAGGGCCGCCCGCTGGCGCTGGCCCACGGCCCTGCCTTGCTGCGCGAGGCCTGGCTGGCCGATGGGTGCGGATCTGCCGCACGCGCACACACTGCCCCGGCCCCCACCCGTCGCCCCATCGACTGGCTTGCGCTGCAGCAATGGGCGGCGCGGCAGTGGCACACCGAGCTGACCGTGGCCGATCTGGCGGCGCAGGTGCACCTGAGCCCCAGCCAGTTTGCCGCCCGTTGCCGGGACGACCAGGGCATGGGCGCCATGGCCTGGCTGCGCAGCCAGCGCCTGGCGCACGCGCGGCTGCTGCGTGGCACGGGCATGGCGGTGGCTGAAGTGGCGCGGCGCACAGGCTACCGTTCGCCCTCGGCCCTGACGGCCGCACTGCGCCGCACTCACCAGGCTTGAACAACAGGCTCTGACGCCGGACAACCCCTGGCGCGCGACGATCTACCGCCATTGCGCGACGGCCGGCGCGCTTAAGCTCGGCCCATGCAAGCCAACCTCTACGCCCTGGGCGCCATCGCGCTGTGGGCCTCCCTCGCCTCACTGGGCGTGTCGCTCACCCATGTTCCGCCGTTCCTGCTCACGGGCATTGCGCTCATCATCGGCAGCGTGCCCGCCTGGCCATTTGTGCTGCGCGATCCGTCGCAGTGGCGCATTCCACTGCGCACGCTGGCGCTGGGGGTGTACGGCCTGTTCGCCTACCACTTCCTGCTGTTCATCGCGCTGCGCCACGCGCCGCCGGTCGAAGCCAACCTGGTCAACTACCTCTGGCCACTGTTCATCGTGGTGCTTTCGCCCGTGGTGCTGCCCGGCGTGGCGCTGCGCCTGCCCCATGTGCTGGCGGCACTGCTGGGTTTTGGGGGCGCGGCCATTGCGATTGCCGGCGGGCGCGAGCTGAGCGGCACCCTGGCATGGGGCTACCTGCCCGCGCTGGCAGCCGCCTTCATCTGGGCCACCTATTCGCTGCTGACCAAGCGCGTGGCGGCTTTCCCGACCACGGCCATCGGGCTGTTCGGGCTGGTCTCGGGCGTGCTCTCGCTGCTGTGCCATGTGGCGCTGGAACCCGCCGCCAGCCTGCAGCCGCGCGACTGGGCGCTGCTGGCCGTGCTGGGCCTGGGGCCGCTGGGGGCGTCGTTTTTCATGTGGGACAAGGCGCTCAAGCTGGGCGACGCGCGGCACATCGGCATCCTGAGCTACATCACGCCCCTGGCCTCCACCGCGTTGCTGATCGTGGTGAGCGGGCGCCAGTTCAGCGCCAGCATTGCGCTGGCGACGGTGATGATCATTGGCGCGGCCATCCTGGGCATGCGGGCCCGCTGAAAAACAAGCCAAATTGGCCGTTACCGCTTGTCCACCATGTCTTGATAGCTATCAGTTTTGAGTATTTCTGCGCACCCGCAGAAACAGCCAGCCGGTGATGGACAGGTTCAGCAGGTTCCAGCCAATGCCGTTCACAAACGCGGCGTGGTAGCTGCCGGTGATGTCGAAGATCCAGCCCGACAGCCAGCCGCCCAGGGCCATGCCCACCAGCGTGGCCATGATCACGGCACCCACGCGCACGCTGGCCTGGGCGGGCGCGAAGTGCTCGCGCACGATGATGGCGTAGGTCGGCACGATGCCGCCCTGGAACAGGCCGAACAGCGCCGAGATGATGTACAGCGGCACCAGTCCGTCGTAAGGCAGAAACAGCAGCAGCGCCACCCCCTGCAACGCCGAGCCCAGCAGCAGGGTGCGGATGCCGCCGATGCGGTCGCAGATGAGCCCGAAGACCAGGCGGCTCACGATGCCGCAGGCCAGCATGAGCGACAGCATCTGCGCGCCCTGGGCGGCGCCAAACCCGAGGTCGGTGCAGTAGGCAACGATGTGCACCTTTATAGTAGTACTCAATTTTTAGTACTTCTATCTAAACCACATCAGAAATAGCCATGGGGAAATACAACTTCAAAGTGGTCGAACCGAGATCCGCTGAACTGGAGAAAGCTGGGTTTGGTCGAGTCGCACGTCTCCCCTTCATCCTTGACTCTCGCCCTGGAATCCACAGGGACGGCTCTGAGTACCTTGTTGAACGGGGTCTGGGAACGTGGAACCCGTCGCGCCCAGGAGAAGTGGGAAATCGCCCATCTGAAAAAAGCATTCGGAACTACGCCAGTTGGCTTTGCAACTTCCTTGAGTGGTGCGAAACGCGGGGCGTTAACCCCATGAATGCCAACTATGTGGATCACATCAATGGTGACTACCAAACTGAGTTGGTTGCAGGCCTTTGGGGATCGACGGGACGACCATTGAGTCCCAAGACGGTAAATCGGTATGTCGACGTGGCTACGGACTTCGTTGAATGGATGGCTGCAAAAGGGAAGCGCCCGCCCGTTGTGGTTCCACTTGTCACCCGGTCATTGCGCTCACAGAGGGCAAGTGCAACAGGAGACCCTCGTTTGCGGACTCACCAAGTTCGGAAGGGTAGAGTTAGAGAGGCACCGAGTGAGCTTCGAATGCCAACCGATTTCGAGGTGGATAGTTGGCTGGAGTCGATTTACGTTGAAAAGGGACGTACTTTCGGGCTCATGTGCGAAACGGTACTGATGACTGCGGTTCGGCGACAGGAAGTTGCGTCCTGGCGTGTTGATACGCTTCCCGTCGATCCAGCAGACTGGCTAATCGTGAATCCGACGGCTGACATCAAACATCAAATGGTGGCGGTGAGCCTCCGTTATGGCACGAAAGGTCGCGACTACGGACATGACCATGGCGACAAGATTGGCCCGAAGCGAACGATCAAGATCCCACTTCATTTAGCTGAGAAGCTACATACTTATCGCACTCGCGTGCGCCCTCGACTGCTTCAAAAATGGGTCGCACAAGCTCGTGGTCTTAAAGCTCAGCGCGAAAGGCTGGACAACTCTGTCCATCTTTTCCTGAACCCGGAAGGTGTGCGGCAATCTGTCTCGGGCTTCTACAACGCGTGGAAATCTGGAAAACTTCCCTACAAAGAGTGGTCGCCACACCTAGGCAGGCATTGGTGGTCCTGTTCAACCCTAATGCAAGAAATTGGCGCCGGGCGAAAGCATCAAGAGTTGACGTGCGAGGGGCAAGGCACGCTGACAGCTATTTTGCTAACGGAGTTAATTCAACTGAAGATAGTTCCGCAGCTTGGTCACATCAGCAGTGACACGACCAGGCTGTATGTTCAGTGGGTCAGCGATCAACTCGGCGAAGCCCTGCCAGAACGCTATCAAGCCGCGATGCTTGACGAATCGGAGGATGAGTCGTGACCCTTCGCAAGGTTTCTAAGGATCATCAAACGCCACGACTTGCGGAACTTGCACTCGTTGATTCGCGGGGATACCTCCAACATACGGGAAGCCCACTAAAGTTCTGGACTCAACATGCTACCAAGCCCTTCCTTGTTGATCTTACCGACCTAGAGGTAGGCCAGGAAAGACCTAAGAAGCCTGGTCTAGAAGATCGGTGGCTAGGTAGCTACAGTGGGCGCCCGTCACTGATTCATGAATTGCTGCCTGCGATCCAAGAAAAACTAATGTGGGCAAGCGAGAAGACTTGCAGAGGATGCGTTGCAGATCTGAAGCTCTGGTGGCGCCTGTTTGACGAGATGGAGACAACGACCAATACCCCTGAGTTAGTCTTTGCACCCACGAAGAGCGTCACGGATCTCACGCATCTGCACCAACAATTGGCTGTGCAGCGATTCTCCCCTGGAACATTTTCTGCGTTCAGATCGATTGCGGATATGACGCGCCGTGCCAAAGGTATGAGTCCGCTTGCTTGGAACGGACCTGAATCGCTTAAACCATCGCGAGAGATACCAACGCCGGCGCAGTCGCGCGCCGTTTTCACTTGCATCAAGCGGGAGTGGTTTAAGGCAATCGATCGATGGAATCTAGTAGATGACATGCTCGCGGGAAATCGCGCGCCCGCAAGTGAAGGGCAAGCGAATTTACTGCTCAATGCAGAGTTTGCAGGCCCTTTATTTGCATCGGGAACTATCACCACGGAGGCAATCAAGAAACATTGGGAGCACAAAACGGGGAGATCCGGTCGAACATTGTGGCGGGATGGATTGGCAATCGAAACGATGTTTGCAGCTTTCTTTCCGACAGCCTTTGAAATCAAGATGGGTTTTCACCTCGCACTAATAGGTGGGGGCTGGAATGTCCAAACGCTTCTCGATCTACCGGTGGACGCCGACACATCCATTCCTGAGTGCATGCCCTTTCTTCGTAATCATCCGAGGGATGCAAGCCGTTACATCATTACAGGCTACAAAGCGAGAAGCGTATCCGACCAAATAATGCATGGTGACTGGAAAACAGACCGCTCTCCAGGGAAGGTTATTCGTACACTTGTCGAAAGGACTTGGCCTTTGCGGCAAGAGCTTGTTCGGAGTCTCCGTGTCGCGGAAATAACCCTCAGCGAGCTGATAGCTACGCATGCTGACGTCGCGTCCGTCACAGAAGCTCGTATCGTGGTTCTAGAGCTTCAGCGCAAATCAAGGAGTATTTGGCTTTATAGGGCAAAAGGTTCTATCGAAGCGCTCAATGCCGAGACCTACGATAAGTATGAACGGAACACTCCCATTCTGCGCATTATTGTTGAGCGCGTAAACGAGCACCGCACTCCCAATGAGGCGCCAATCCCCAGGGTGAACGCCAGTGACTTTCGAGATATCTTCGCTGAGTACGTGTATCGCATTTCAGGGGGGTCGGTCCTAGCGGTTCAAAAGGCGCTTGGCCATCGCTCGCCCTTCACGACCGCAAGATATCTTGACAACAAAATTGTCAATGCGGAAAGCGCTCGCACCTTTGTAGCCTACACCGACGAGATGTGGAACATGTGTTTCTCCTCCGGACAACTTGACCACACAGTTCTGCGACAAATCATCGAACGAGAGCAAATCACCCCCGAGCAACATTTGCGTCTTGCAGAGTACCGGAAACTGAAGAAGAGCAGGATAGGGGTCAGTTGCAAGGATCCAACCAGTCCGCCCGCACGCCTAGACCCCCAATTCAAGCCTAACGGACGAACACTGTGCACAGTGCAGCGATGCACTTTGTGCTTAGAAAATGCGGTGATAGCGCCAGAATCGCTGGACGGGCTCGCAATGCGACTGGCCGAACTGAGGGCCCTCCGCACGCAAACGCCGATTGAGCATTTCTACCGAGGTGAGGAGATCTCCTGGCAGACCGAGATGGAGAACACGGAAACAGCTTTACTGGGTTTCCATCCGAGTGCTGTTGAATCTGCGCTCAGCAAGTGGGTGCAGCGGATTGAAGAAGGTGAGCACCGCGTTCCTGAGTTCAACGGTGATTCGATAAAAAATAGTTCTTCGTATGGCTAAACGTGTTGTCCAGGAGGAAGCATTTAAGGCTTTCGAAGCGAAGTCAAGCCACGTGCTTGCGCAGCACGCTGCCGAAAGTATTCAGCACATGAGTCAAGCCGAACTACAACGCTTGAAGTCGCTGCTCGGACACGGCGAAGAGTGGACAACTTGGTCGACTCCGCGGGAATGGTTCCCCAGTGGCTCTAGGTCCTCATGGGAAGTTCGTATAAAAGAACGCTTGGTAGCGAACTTGCCTAGTGAGTTGAGGTCCTTGATGCACTCAACGCTGAACGATTGTGAATCTAAGTCACTTCTGGAAGACCTGTTAGACCGAGCGGTTCTAGCTTGCAATCGATACTTTGTGCTCTGCCGCATCGGTCCTGTCCATTTAGGCAATGGACGCAATAGTTTAGACCCATCTGTGATAGCGCAAAACGCACACCAGAGCATTCCATTTCTTGCTGCGGTTGGTATCAGCAAGGCGATGGCAGGTGTCGGCGAAGGCCGCAAACCGATGCCCGAAGAAGAGAAATTGCGTTTTCTACCCTTGATCTTTGCGTCTGTCTCCAAGGACGATGTGAACGCAATGCCGCTCTCAGCTTCAACAAAGCAGGTTGTGTTCGCAGAGATGAAACGGATGCATGCAGCTTCCACTCGTGGCCTATGGATGGATGCTCCACATAGCGGAGTAGACATAAAGAAATCGACACGAGTATCAGGCAAAGCAGAAGCTACTCAGCCAGAAATCCTACGAGCGCCGCATCTACCGTTACCAGACAACTACTTGTGCGAGATCGGGCAGAGATCGCATTGGATTATTGAGCATCTAGGCCCAAACATCCTACGCGTCCTATCGGATTTTCAGGACCTTTGGCAGGAGGCACATGATCTCAAGTTAGACGTTCGTACTTTGAGCGAACGATGTGCCGCAGCCCTTAAGGCGCAAGTCTGGATAGACGCTCACGGGCAGCCAATTGACCAACTGCCCTTTGAGCTCAACCTGAGCCAGAGAGGGGCACATAGCAAGAAGGTGCCTCCATCAAAGGTCACGCTGCCGCACGAGCAAGAACAATATTGCGTCAATGAAAAGAAGCGAACCGAGATATGGCCGCCTCGGGGCGCCGCCCAACTTTTCGGCTTAGCTAAGGTGCTGCAAGGGGCACACCTTTTTGTTGTGGGTTTATCTACTGGAACTCGTATTGGGGAACTGTTGACCATGGAACGCGGTGCTATCCACCATGCGCCCAATGGCACCGCATTCGCAAATGGCCGCACATTTAAGCTTGTGCGTCGCCATGACGGGCAATTACGCGATTGGCCGCTTCCAAAGTTTGCTGAGAGTGCGATTTTGCAGCAAGCCCAACTCATATCTTTGTTGGAGCGCTTGTCACCCTTGAGCCACATACGCCCATTTGTTGGCCCATCGGAAGTACCAGCAGGAACAAATCTCTGGTCATGCTGGGGAAAGCGAAATCAGCCGGCAACGGCCCAGATATTACAAGCACTTCTAAGAGACTACTCAGCTGCGCTGTGCCTGGACGCCAGACCAGGCGGGCAAGGCCTTCGGCCTCACAGGTTGAGAAAATCGCTGGCTCGACTTGTGGCACTCGCGATCGTCCAAGCGCCAAAAATCTTGCAGGATGTCTTTGGACATGAGCACATTGAGATGACTATTTATTACATCTTGACCGATGTAGCTCTTTCCGAGGAGATTGATGAGATAGTGCGTGAGCTCCGAGTCATCCGCTGTGCCGATGACTTGTCGAGCTTCCTGCTAAGCGACGATGCTGGAACGTCAGAGATTGAGCCGCCGCAAAGCGGCAGCTTGTCGAGAGATGGCTATGGTGGAAAGGCGGCTGCAACGATTCGCCGTGCAGTTGCTGAGCACGGCCAACAGCTACACCAGAGCGCAAAGGACTGGGGAGCTAAAGACATTAGGGACTTGGCGGAGGTGCTGACGCTGGGGGGGACAACATGGAATCTCGTCCGACCGGGAGTATTGTGTACAAAGGCATTGACGCAGTTTGGCCCTTGTAACAAAAAGCGCGGGCATGCAGATCCAGCCAACTGCCAAACCTCGTGCGATTACCGACTTGAGCAGGCCTGGTTGCGAAATGATGTTGATCGCTGCATTTCGCAGGCACTGGAGCACTGGGAGTTCGAGACCAAGAGTGGGAAGGAACTTATTGCCGAGTATTGGGCAGGCCAGGTTCGAATGCATCTGGGTCGTTTTGCGGATCTAGAGCAGAAGTGGCGGGAAGATCCTCGAGTCCAAATCGTATGCGGTTCGGAAAGACTATGCGAAGCATGAAAAAGAAAGCATCTTCGAAGTTTTCGGATGCAGCGAAAGACCAGATTCGAGCTAGCGCTGTTGCGCAAGGCGAGCGGCGTCGCGATGCGGTTGTGGTGAAGGTCACTGAGGCCATGCGAACTATCGAACAGGAAATCAAAGCGAACCAAGGCTTGTATCCTTCGAATGGTGGAGCATTGAATCTCAATGAGCTTGTGCGCCGGTCAGGTATTGGGCCAAAAACGCTCTTCGCAGCCAGCTACAAGGACACGTTTAAAAGTAGGGTCGTGGACCCTTGGCTACTGAACATAAAGGGGGTTGAGGCCGGTTCAAGGCGTGAGGCGAAGAGAGGGGCTGCTCAGCGAGTTTCGGAATGGCGAGAGTTGTACGGTGATTTACTGACGGCCTATCGCATCAGTGAGCTCGACTGGCAAGAGGCACGTCGTTTGCGCGCGGAGGCTGAAGAGAGAGTGCAGCAACTATTGGCCGAGAACGATGAGCTCCGACGGAAGATCAACCAGCTGAAAAAAGGGAATGTGGCTGAGTTTCCCCGGAGAGCCGTAAAGAACGAGTAATCGCGGGCCTGTCATAAACTTTGTGTGTGAGGCATAGCATGTCGACAAGGAGCATGAATGCCACGCAAGACGAAGACGAGCGCAGTAGCGCACAAGGCGGCGCAGCCGCAGTTCTCGGCCGCAGCGCTTGAACAATTGATTCCCGGACCGGTGACGCCGGCCGAGCTTGAGAACATCTTTCAGCAGTTCAAGAAGGCGGTGCTGGAGCGTGCGCTTGGCGCCGAGATGAGCCACCACTTGGGCTATGTGCCCGGCCAGGCCAAACCCGAAGGAACGCCGGCCAATCACCGCAATGGCAAGAGCGCCAAGACCGTTCTCACCGATGCCGGTGCACTGCACATAGACGTGCCCCGTGACCGCGAAGGCAGCTTCGAGCCGCAGATCGTCGGCAAGCACGAACTGTTGATTTCCACGCAAAGCTGACCCACCGGGGGTGCGGACGAAAACTTGGACTACTAGAAGGTAGTTCATGTATTCCTACGAAGACCGAATCCGAGCCGTTGAGCTCTACATCAAGCTCGGCAAACGCACCAGCCCGACCATCCGTCAGCTGGGTTACCCAACCAAGAATGCATTGAAGGGGTGGTACCGCGAGTATCAGCAGCGGCTCGACCTGCCGCTGGGATATGCCCGTCGGCAGCCGAAGTTCTCGCAGGGCCAGAAGGCAGCGGCCATCGAGCACTACCTCACACATGATCGATGCATCGCTGCCACCATGAGGGCGCTGGGCTATCCAGGGCGTGGAACGCTAACCAAGTGGGTCCGCGAGGCATTCCCTGAAGCCAGGATGGCCCTTGTCGGCAGTGTGGGCCAGCGAAGATATCCCGATAGCTTGAAGCACGCGGGAGTGATGGAGCTTTGCACCCGGCAGGAAAGTGCACAGGCTGTTGCCGACAGGCTCGGCGTGTGCCGGCCAACGTTGTACAACTGGAAGAACCAGCTTCTGGGGCGTGAGGCACCCGCATCAATGAAACACACCGATCGATCACCGCAGGCGCAAGAGCGTGAAGAGCTCGAGCGCCAAGTTGAGATACTGCGCCACGAAGTCAGGCAACTGCGCCTTGAGCAGGACCTCTTGAACAAGGCCAATGAACTGTTAAAAAAAGGCCTGGGCGTCGATCTGCAGCTCCTGTCCAACCGGGAGAAGACACTGCTGATTGACGCCCTCAGGGAGCACTATGGCCTGCCAGAGCTCCTTGCACAGTTGAGTCTTGCGCGTAGCTCGTACTTCTACCATCGGGCCCGCGCGGCAATCGGAGACAAGTACGTGAGGGTGCGCCAGTCCATCACCGAGATCTTCGAGTCCAATCACCGCTGCTATGGCTACCGCAGGCTGCAAGCCTCACTGGCCAGAGAGCAAGGCCCGATCTCCGAGAAGGTGATACAGCGGCTGATGAAGCAAGAGAGCCTGGTCGTTGCAAAACCCAAGAGGCGTCGGTATGCGTCTTACCTGGGCGAGATCAGCCCAGCACCAGAGAACATCATCAACCGTGACTTCCAGGCAGCAGCCCCCAACAAGAAATGGCTGACCGACATCACGGAGTTCCAGATCCCTGCAGGCAAGGTCTACCTGTCGCCGATCATCGATTGCTTCGACGGGATGGTGGTGAGCTGGACCATCGGCACGAGTCCGGATGCAGAGCTGGTCAACACCATGCTGGATGCAGCCATCGAGACCGTCACAGAGACAAGCGATCGACCAGTGGTCCACTCAGACCGCGGAGGTCACTACCGCTGGCCTGGCTGGCTATCCAGAATGAGCGAGGCCAAGCTCACCCGCTCGATGTCCCGCAAGGCCTGCTCGCCTGACAACGCAGCGTGCGAGGGCTTCTTCGGTCGGTTGAAGAATGAACTGTTCTATCCTCGGGACTGGAAGAGCGTCACAGTTGAGCAGTTCATTGAAGTGCTCGACGACTACATCCGTTGGTACAACGAGAAGCGGATCAAGATCTCCCTGGGGGCCCTCAGCCCGATCGAATACCGGGTGAGCCTTGGACTTGCGGCATAAAACCAGTCCAAGTTTTTATCCGCACCCCCTCCTGGGGATTAGTGGGTCACTTCTGCGTGGAAATCAACAGCTTGCCTTCAAGCAGACCCTCATCGACAAGCTCACGCACGAGAACGCGCTCTTGAAGCGCATGAAGTTCGCCGCCCAATCAGAGCGCTTCAGCCCTGAGCAGAAGAGCCTGCTCGACGACGAGATCGAAGCGGACCTGGCGGCCGTGGCCAGCGAGATCGACGCGCTGGCGCAGACGCAAGCACCGGCCACCCCCGAGAAGAGACAGGCCAAGCGGATGCCCTTGCCGGCGCACCTGCCACGCCGCGAGATCCGCCACGAACCCACGTCCACCACGTGCGCGTGTGGCTGCCAGATGAAACGCGTGGGCGAGGACGTGGCCGAGAAGCTGGACTATGTGCCCGGCGTCTTCAGTGTCGAGCGCCACATCCGCGGCAAGTGGGCCTGCGCCCGGTGCGAGACCATTCAACAAGCGCCGGTCGAGGCGCACGTCATCGACAAAGGTATCCCCACCACCGGCCTGCTGGCCCAGGTGCTGGTGGGCAAGTACGCCGATCACCTGCCGCTGTACCGGCAGGAGGCGATCTTCGGCCGCGCTGGCCTGGCCATCCCTCGCTCGACCCTGGCGCAGTGGGTGGGCACCTGCGGGGTGCGGCTGCAGCCGCTGGTCGATGCCCTGAAGACCGAGATCCTCAGCCACCGGGTGCTACACGCCGATGAGACGCCGGTGGCCATGCTCAAGCCCGGCGATGGCAAGACGCACCGCGCCTACCTCTGGGCCTATGCGCCGGGGGCCTTCGAGAGCATCAAGGCTGTGGTCTACGACTTCTGCGAATCCCGCTCGGGCGAACACGCCCGGCGCTTCCTGGGCCACGGCACCGACAAGGCCTGGAAGGGCTGCCTGACCTGCGACGACTTCAGCGGCTACAAGGCCTTGATCGCCAGCGGCGTGACCGAGGTGGGCTGTCTGGCCCATGCCCGGCGCAAGTTCTTCGACCTGCACGCGGCCAACCAGAGCCAGATCGCCGAGTTCGCCCTGCAGCAGTTCGCCCGGGTCTATGAGATCGAGCGGGACGTCAAAGAGCTGGACACCGAGCAACGGCAAGCCGTTCGGCAGCAGCAGACCCGGCCGATCCTGGACGCTCTTAAAGAGTGGATGACGCTGCAACGGCGCCAGGTGCCCGACGGATCAGCAACCGCCAAGGCGCTGGACTACAGCCTGCGGCGCTGGGATGCGCTGACCCGATTCGTGGATGACGGACAACTGCCGGTCGACAACAACTGGATCGAGAACCAGATCCGGCCCATTGCCATCGGTCGTAACAACTGGCTGTTTGCCGGCAGCCTGCGTGCGGGCCAGCGAGCGGCCGCCGTCATGAGCCTGATCCAGTCGGCCCGTATGAACGGGCACGACCCGTATGCCTACCTCAAGGACGTGCTCACGCGACTGCCCACGCACAAGGCCAGCCGCATCGTCGAGCTCCTGCCACACCGCTGGAAACCCGCCGACGCCTGATCACCGGCCTCGGTAGGCCTGGGTTTGCCGGACGCTTACGTTGCACCCAGCCATAGGACATAGGCTTTGAAGCCGCGCCCATTTCAGCTGGCGTGCAAACCGCCGAGCAACCATACCTATGCTGCCGCGCTGGCCTCGACAGCAACATCACTCAAACTCTCGCCCCTGAGTGAGCGGACTAGGTTCTCAGCAGCCCGCATTTCAATTTCGAACCGTACGCGTCTCACAGCCGAGCCGATGTGGGGAGTGAGTACTGTTCTGGCGTTGTTGGTCAATCCCGGATGAATTTCGCGAGGTCTGTCTGGAAGTAGCCAATCTTCCATCTCATAGACGTCAGCGGCGTACGCGCCAAGTTGCTCATTCGCCAAGGCATCGACAACCGCCCTTTCGTCGACCACAGACCCCCTACCCACGTTTACAAGGATCTGGCCCTTTTTCGATAGTTGAAGCATCCTGGAGTCAACCAGGTGGCGCGTATCGCTAACAAGAGGCACTGCCAGGAACACATAGTCCGATGTGCTGACAGCCTCATCGAGCGTGACCAGTTCGACCTGATCTAGACGCACACTTGGGTCTACACCAAGCAGCCGCGCGCAGCCAAAGCCCGCGAGTCGCGCCAATATGGCCTGCCCAACTTTTCCGAGACCGATCACGCTGGCCACCGACCCATGAAGCCCGGTTCCGTATAGAGCTGGCCTCCACCCAGAGTAGCCTGCTCTTGTAGCGGCGTCACCCTGAAGCACGTTCCTGCCAGCAGCAATAGCCAATCCGATGGCCAGCTCGGCTGTGGGCTCTGTGAGGAGGTCAGGAACAAAGGTGACGCTCACCCCGGCTTGTGCGCAAGCCCTCAGGTCGAAGTTGTCGTACCCCTTGAGTGCACAGGAGATGGTCTTGAGCCTGGGAGCGTTCAGCAGCGACTCTTTGGTCACACTGTCTGTCATGAAGGCCATCATGGCATCAGCATCCACGAGGTACTCCCTGAGCTGGCTGGGGCTCCAGGGTTCAGGCCCTGGATTCATGATGACCTCACCCTCAGCCTGGAGCTTCCTTAGAACCTCTTCATGAACTGGCTGCGTTACGACGATTTTCCGATGATTCATTTTTCGATTTACTTGAGACGCTTTCGCAGCATCGATCCAATGCTGTCAACCACGAGGACACAGGCAAGAATCGACAGAAGGATGGCTGAGACCTCGTCATACTTGACAAGGCGAAGTGCTGCCATCAGCTCGAAGCCGATGCCACCTGCACCGACAATGCCAAGTACTGCGGAGGCCCTGAAGTGGTACTCCCAGCGATAGATGGTTATGTCTGCCAACTGTGGAAGGACTTGGGGGATAACGGCATGCGAGATGACCTGAAAGCGGCTTGCGCCTACCGCAGCAGCTGCTTCAAGTGGCTTCGGATCCACGTGCTCAATGGCTTCCGCGTAAAACTTTGCGACCATTCCCGTGGAATGCAACGCCAGTGCGAGCACCCCAGGTAGAGCACCAAACCCTACGGCTGCCACGAACAGAATGCCAAGAATGATTTCTGGCACGGACCGGAATGCCGCCAGGATGACTCTGGCCACTCTTCCCACCAAAGGATTGGGGGTGGTGTTTGGAGCCGCCAGGAGCGCCAGCGGAAGTGAAAGCACGATAGTCAGTGCTGTGCCGGCAATCGACATCGCCAAGGTGTCCCTCAGCGGGATGACCCAGTGCTCCCAGCGGTCGAAGTTGGGAGGGACCATCTCAGATGAGAGCTGCTTGACAGCCGGGGCGCCTTCGATGAACCGCTGTGCATCGAAGAACCCCGTGACGTACAGGGCTACAAGGCAAACCAGAAGGACGAACGCTGTATTGCGCAGTCCAATGAACTGCTCCCGCTTGTCGCGACTGATGATGTTCTCGAATGCAGCCGAGGTCATTGCATACGGCCCAAATCAAGCTTCAGGATGGTTGCGGTATCCCTAAGGACGTCATATGCAGCGTCATCAGTGGCGGCAAACGCCTGGACACGAAACGCCTTGAGCACCTCAGCATCCTTCATGTCCAGAAAGGAAGAGCGGATGGCAGCTTTGAGCTCAGGCTTGAGGTCCCCCTGCATGACGATCGGATAGTTTGGAATGGGAGCAGAAAGGTCAAGCTGAACAATCTTCGTGGCATCAATGCTTCCTCGAGCGATGAGGTTGTCCAGAATCGGCTTGGACAGAGCCCCGGCTGGAATCTGACCCGACTGCACCGCACGTGCGACCGCGTCATGTGCCCCAAGGTGAACTGGCCGATAGTCCTTCTCACCATCAAGCTTGTACTTCTTGAGCAGGTGTGCACGTGGTGCAAGGTGGCTTGATGTGGACGCCTGGTCGCCAAATCCGAAGGGCTTGCGGCGCACGTCTTCAAGCGTTTTCACCGGCCCTCCGGCCGTTGCGATGAGGACCGACTGGTATGTGGGCGACCCACGTTCAACGCCCACCGCAAAGGGCTCAATCCCGGACGCCTTAGATTTGGCCAAAACGTACGAAAACGGTCCAAAGTACGCTACCTCAATCCGACCGAACCGCATTGCCTCGATCATCGAGGAGTAATCGGTAGTCACCACAATCTCAACATCCTTCTTGAGCTGCTGTTCAAGATAGCGCTTAAGAGGCTGCGCGTTCTGGATGATGCTGGCAGCGTTCTCATCTGGAAGAAGGGCGACACGAAGCTTTGATGGATCCTTTCCCTGCGCATGAGCCCACAGAGGAAGGAGTGCAGCAAAAGAAGCTGCGCTGACAACAAGAGAGAAGTTACGGCGATTCAGCATGGCAAGAGCTCCTTGGTTTGACTGGATTGAAGAGTTCGGGGGCTATCAGTGGACGCACTCGTGTTGGAAGCGTTGGACTGCTTTGCATAGAGGTTCCGCGCAACATCGGGACTCAGCTGCTCTGCCCTACCCTCGAATACAACAGCTCCCTGGCGGAGCCCAATGATTCGGTCTGCAAACGAGCGCGCGAGCTCCACCTGGTGAAGACTCACGATTGCGGTGAGGTGGTCCTTTTTGCAGATCTCATGCAACAAGGTGAGCACGCTATGTGCGGTTGCCGGGTCCAGGCTGGCAACAGGCTCATCGGCCAGCAGGATTCGTGGCTTCTGTATTAGCGCCCTAGCTATGCCTACGCGCTGCTGCTGCCCCCCAGACAAGGCATCAGCCCGGGAGAGCGCCTTTTCGAGCAGCCCGACACGCTCAATCACTGTGAGCGCCTCCAGCTTGTCCTTCTTGCTCCACGGCCATAGCGAAGCGAATGCACCCCTGTCACCGAGCTTTCCCATCAGAACATTCCTGAGGACCGACTGACGTCCAATCAGATGATGCTGCTGGAAAACCATCCCACAGCGCTTGCGGTGCTCTCTCAGCGTCTTTGCGTTGACTACCCCACCTGCCAGGCCAGGTATCGATACCTCGCCTTTTGTGGGCAGCACCAGTCCATTGATGCTTCGTAACAAGGTGGACTTCCCTGCGCCCGAGGCGCCCAGAAGCACCAAAAACTCTCCCTGCTTCACATCCAGACTCGTCGGGTGCAAGGCCACGGTCGAGTCACCGTAGCGGACGGAAACTCCCTTGAGACTCAGAACGTCTCGGTCCTTCTCCAACTTCATGTTGTTACCTTTGCAAGTTTCTGCCTGCGAGCAGCGCGAGAGCGCTTATGACGCACATTTGCCGCAGAAAGAAGTTCGATACGGCTAGGCATGCGTGCAGTTTGTTCGTGGAACGTGTCATCAATATGAAACTTGCACCCCGAAAAATAGGGGTATCTATAGATAACACCTATGTCTGGACTCACGCTACTTGCGGCTTTGAAAGCCTTTGATGCGACGGCAAGGGCCGGAAGCATGACTGCTGCTGCGAAGCTGCTTGATCTACAGCAGCCCACCATCTCAGCGCATATTCAGCGCCTGGAGAATGAGTACGGCGTGGAGCTTTTTCTTCGTCAAGGCCGCCGGCTTGAGCTGACTACCTTTGGCAGGACTCTGCTGGACTACACGCGGCGGGCATTCAGCGGCGAGGAAGATGCGCACGCCCTTTTGGCAGCAGCCAAAAACCGATTCGTCGGGCGTCTTGTGATTCACGCGATCGGCCCGTACAACGTAGTCCCTGTTCTGAAGGCCTTCGGGAGCCGCCATCCCCAGGTCGAGGTCTCTGTCCGTGTAGGCGACTCCCGCTCAATCACGGAAAAGCTCCTCGACTACCAGGGTGATGTCGGCGTGGTCCTCAATCACGCCGAGCACCCCGAACTCCATTGCATGCCATACAGGTCACAGCGCCTGGTGGTCTTTGCGAACCGAGAGCACGCCCTAGCCCGGTGCGGTGAGATAGTGCTCAAGGACCTTCAGAGCCAGCGCTTCGTCATACGTGAGGAAGGTTCAACGACAAGAAGAGTCTTCGAGAGCGAGCTAATTGCCCGCAATATCAACATCCAGGTTGCGCTGGAGATGGGAAGCCGGGAGGCTGTCCGCGAGGCAGTCGCACAAGGAATAGGACTAGGCGTCGTTGCCGAGACAGCCTATGTTCCAGATCCGCGTCTTGTGAAGCTGAAGATTCTGGATACAGCAATGGCCACCCACGTCGACTTCATCTGTCGTCGCGAACGACAGAACGCTCCGCTGATAGCAACGATTTTCGACTTGGCAAAAGAGGTGAGAAGAGGCCTGGCCTAAAGATTCACGAACTTGGCGACAGGGCCCGAGTGGATCATTCATGCCAAGCCTATCGTTAGGGAAGGTCTGCACAACGCTCGTTGCGACGAGTGCAGATGCGCGAGTTTTCAGATGGCGGCAACTGCGGCGTGATTCGGGTCATTCGAGGGCCGATTCGCACCCCGTTGTCGACCCTTTCGGCCGCTGCGGACGCACTCCCTGCAGGTCTTCTTCGAGCGCGTCTTCCAGCAGACTGCGCTGATCGGCGTTCAATGCCTCAGTCTTGGCGGCGAACTTCAGCCGCTTGAGGATGGCCATCTCGTAGCTGAGCTTGTCCAGCAGCGTCTGCTTGTGTTTGAGCTCGCTCATGAGGTGCTGCAGCATCTGGCGCATTTGCGCCTCGTCCATGCTCTGCAGATCCACCGGTTCGTTCATGGCCGTCATCATCCCCGATGGGTGGGCAGCCGCCTACTGGCATATCCACGAATTGAACGCCATAGCACGGGCGACCAACATCACAGCACCGTGATCACAGCGTCTTCTCCCAGGCGCTGCCAGGACAAGCCGGTGACCAGTGCCTGCAGTTGCTCGGCGCTCAGCGTCAGTTGGGGACCCAGGCGCTCATCGCCCCAGACAAACTTGCCTTGGTTCAGGCGCCTTGCGGCCAGCCAGACGCCAAAACCATCGTGCACCAGTACCTTCAGGCGGTTGGCCCGTGCGTTGGCAAAGAGATAAGCGTGGTGCGGGCGGGCCGCGCCAAAGACTTGCACCACTCTGGCCAGGGCCGTCTCGGGGCCGGTGCGCATGTCCAGCGGTTGCGTGGACATCCAGACCGCATCGACCCGGATCACCGCAACACCTCGCGCAAGAGCGCCCCGCACTGGCCCATTGGGCACTGCAGACTGACCACCAGTTCGCCGCGTTGCAGGCGCACCTGGACTGGCGCAGATGGCGGCGGTAAAGGCGGGGATGGCGCAAACGCAGCCAGCGCTTGCTCATCATGGGTGCTGGCGGCCATTGCCGTGAGCGGCAGCGAGATGAAGCCGGGCTCAGCATCCGTACCGACGCCCGGTTGCGCGCGCACAGGGCCCGCCTCCCGAATCCATCGGTGCACCATGTTCGCGTGCAGTCCGTGCGACAAGGCCACACCACCGACACTGGCTCCGGGCTGCGCGCACGCTGCCACCAACTGTGCCTTGAACGCTTTGCTGTATTCACGCCGGCGCGGCCGGCCTTCGCTTGAAAACTGTTCCATCGTCTCCACGATCCTCCAATCGTGGACACGATGCCCGCTTCTCACGGCGCTTTCAATATGGGGTCACCGGACGGATACGATGTACGCGCGCGGCATGACGGTGCGCGAGATTCAGGGCTTCCTCGCTGCGTAATCCAGTTCTTTCGACCAGGTAGTCCAGTACCGCCCACAGTATGACCACTGGTCCTGACCACTGGTCGCGTCTCTCTCTGAGTGAATTTTCAGTAACTTATTGTGGATAACTATTCGCGGCCCAGCGATTGTGAATAACTTGCCTCCAGCATTGAAAACCTATGCTGCTCAGACAGCCCACTCCGTCCTGCGGGCCGACAAGGGAGCTTGAGAAATGTTTGCGCTGAAAAACTTCAGCCTGGACAGAAGCCTACAGCCAGAACCCACGCTTATTCACATTAGCAAACAGCGCTGAGAGTGCTCCGAGATCCTTCGTGTCAAGCAGCATTTCAGTAGTGCCATTGAGAGAGGTCGGCAACTGGGTGCCGTGGATTTCTCTCGACTGCTTGAGAACCTGGTCGAGCAAACTGCTTCGGGGAAGGAGTATGTAACGCACCTCGCAGTCCAAGCCATCGGCGAGCTTGGCCAGCGTTTTCAAAGAGATACTTTGATTTGCTTCTGCCTGCTCCAGCTTGCGCACGCCTTGGGCCGTCATTCCGGTCCGTGTACCAAGGGCCGTTGAACTCATGCCTAGGGCGAGGCGGATGGTCTTCACCCAGCCGCACCTCGGTGTGACATCGCGATGCAGCTTCGCGAATTCGCAAAACTGCCGATCAAGTTCTGCCAAGCGGGTGAAATCCAGACGGCTTTTCAATTTTCACGGATTCCTGGAAAGCAACTGATTGGTTGCCAAAGTTGTGCTGCGGGGCAACCGGATGCATTCCATTCGCCAGTGGCAACGCTACGAGCGAAATAACGCCTTGGAGCTCGGTTATCTTCGCGCTCCCCGGTTCCGAATGGGACCAAATAGTCTCACATTTCTTGAACAACCGACATGCTGCGTGTGGAAAAAACTACTCTTGGAACATTTGGAGAGCCTGAACTGGCAGGCCTCATCAACTCGCGAGGGTGGAAATCAGTCTTGCCTGATGCTTTAGATGATCAGCATCTGCTACTCGTCTCAGAGCAACTGAGGGATTTGCTTGCAGGCAAGGGCTGGGACGATAACCAGGGGCCTGGCAGCGCTGCCCTACCGATCACTTTGTTGCTGCTGTCGGAGGCGGGTGCCGAGCGGCTGAGTAAGGGCTTTGCTGTCGCGATGAGTACATTGCATGAGGCGATGACTCTTCTAAGCATCACTATTGATAGAGAGATCGTGAGCCGGATTTTGCATCGTAAGGATGGCCCCACTGGCGCTGAACTGATGGAAAGCCTGCGTGTCCTTACTCACAACGACGTCGAACACGGCCGGTCACCTCGCCCGGCCTAACCCAAGGTCAAAGCTTGGAGGTCGGCCTTCACGGTCTCAATGATTTCGTCGAACGATGCCAGCTCCAAACCTTGGCAATACGCTGTCGCGATCAGCGTCATAGGATGGATCTGCAAACTCTCAGCCAATCCCTCTATGGTTCGGATGCTCGGCACTTGGTGGCCTTGTTCAACGCGGCTGATGTGCCGTCGGCTCGTCGCAAAAAGCATGTCTTCCTGAGTCACGCCCCGTGCAGCGCGCAACACTTGAAGCGCGCGACCAAAGTCAGCTTTGGGTCGGAGTTGTTTTCGGGAAGACATACTCCCGATTTCCGCCCAATGAGACCAATAAGACCACGACCAACTAGTCTCATTGCAAATCCCGTCGTAAGAAAATTCTCCGCGTCAGGAGTCTTCCCTTGGATGTCGCCCAATGCCTATCGTGTTTCTGGATTTCGACGGTGTTCTACATCCGGAGCATTGCCATGAGTTAAAACACTTTAGCTGCTTACCCGTGTTTGAGAGCGTTCTCAGCCAGGTTCCCGACTGCAAGCTGGTGATCGCGAGTACTTGGAGGCTGCAAATTCCAGTAGAGCGTCTTCGAGAAAAACTGGGGCCCAATGTGGCTGCCAAGCTCGTGGGAGTTACCCCCCAATACTGCTATCTTCGCGACGTTCCGCCTACGCTAGTTGGTTACGAGCGGGAAGCCGAATGCCATGCGTGGCGACGCGCCAATCAGGTTCTCAATGAGCCGTGGCTTGCGATTGATGACCGTTCCTGGCTTTACAGGCCGTTTTGCAAATCGCTTTTCCTGACCAACAGCCGCACAGGTTTATGCACTACAAGCGCGGAACGGCTTGTCGCACGGCTTCTGAAGCTTCTTTGAAAACGTGCACCCTCAGAAACTGACTGAGCTGCGGTACGGTCTAGACGAAGCAAGCCCCCGGTGCGACCTCTGCGAAAGCATGCCCCTGGGGGCGACGTTGTTGATCATATGCAGGTCGAATATGAATGACTGCGAAGGAAACGAGTGAAGCGCTGTCGCCAGGGAGCGTTGGCCAGGTAGGTTGCCATTCAAGTTGAAGCCTGCGCCCTCAAGACAGTTGACCGAGCGCAGGGACCTGTATACATCTGTGATCGTGACGGTAAGATGGGACGAGTGATTTCTATGCGTCCAACCCGCTCTTTTGAGCCGGGTTGTGCGGCCAAATTCTCTCAGCCTCCATGCTCGACGACATCAAAAAAACCCTTTGGGCCACCGCCGACAAGCTGCGCGCCAACATGGACGCCGCCGAATACAAGCACCTGGTGCTCGGCCTCATCTTCGTCAAATACATCTCCGACACCTTCGCCGCCCGCCGTGCCGAGCTGACGGCCCGCCTCACCAACCCCGACGACGAATACTTCTACGGCGACGCCGACCCCGCCGACATTGAAGCCGAGCTGGAAGACCGCGACTACTACAAGGAGGCCAACGTCTTCTGGGTGCCCGAAGGCGCGCGGTGGGAAGCCCTGCGCAATGCCGCCAAGCAGCCCGACATTGGCAAGCGCATAGACGACGCCCTCACGCTGATCGAGGCCGAGAACCCCAAGCTCAAAGGCATCCTCGACAAACGCTACGCCCGTGCGCAATTGCCCGACGGCAAGCTGGGCGAGCTGGTCGATTTGGTCTCCACCATCGGCTTCGGCGAAGACGCAGCCATTGCCCGCGACGTGCTGGGCCAGGTGTACGAATACTTTCTGGGCATGTTCGCCAGTGCCGAGGGCAAGCGCGGCGGGCAGTTCTACACGCCCGCCAGCATCGTCAAAACCCTGGTCGCCATCCTGGCCCCGCACGAAGGCAAGGTCTACGACCCGTGCTGCGGCTCGGGCGGCATGTTTGTGCAGAGTGAGAAATTCATCGAAGCCCACGGCGGCAAGCTGGGTGACGTGAGCATCTACGGCCAAGAGGCCAACCCCACCACCTGGCGCCTGGCCGCCATGAACCTGGCCATTCGCGGCATCGACTACAACCTGGGCCGCGAGCCAGCCGACACCTTCACCCGCAACCAGCACCCCGACTTGCGGGCCGATTACATCCTGGCCAACCCGCCCTTCAATATCAGTGACTGGTGGCACGGCAGCCTGGAAGGCGACCCGCGCTGGGAGTTTGGCGACCCACCCCACGGCAACGCCAACTACGCCTGGTTGCAGCACATGCTGCACCACTTGAAGCCCACGGGCCGTGCAGGCATTGTGCTGGCCAACGGTAGCATGAGTTCCAGCCAGAACAACGAAGGCGTGATCCGCGCCGCCATGGTCGATGCTGACGTGGTCGAAGTCATGGTAGCCCTGCCCGGCCAGCTGTTCTTCAACACCCAAATCCCCGCCTGCCTGTGGTTCCTGGCCAAGAAAAAGGCGCGCAAGGGCGAGGTGCTGTTCATCGACGCCCGCAAGCAGGGTCGCATGATCAGCCGCGTGCAAGCCGAGCTGACAGACGACACCATTGCCCATATCGAAGCCGTGGTGGCCGCCTGGCGCGGCGAGCCGGGCGCAGGCAGCTATGAAGACGTGAAAGGCTTTTGCCGCAGCGTGCCCCTGGCCGAAATCGCCCAGCACGGCCATGTGCTCACCCCCGGTCGCTACGTGGGTGCAGAAGACGTGGAAGACGACGACGAAGCCTTTGCCGACAAGATGCAAAAGCTCACCGAAAAGCTGGGCGAGCAAATGGCCAAGGGCGCAGAGCTGGATGCGGTGATTCGGGCGAAGCTGGGGGGGCTGGGGTATGAGTTCTGAGTGGGCCTCTCTAACGATTGGTGACTTGGTGCGGGAAGGAGAGGCTACCGTTCAAACAGGCCCATTCGGCTCACAACTGCATAGTCACGACTACGTGGCCTCTGGGACCCCAGTGATCCCGACTGAAGCCATTGGAAGAGGACGGATTCTTGATATCGACGTGCCTCGCGTAGACGCAGCGAAGGCGTCCGAGCTTTCCCGACATCGGCTTCGTGTTGGCGATATCTTGTTTGCACGACGCGGAGCGCAAGCTACAGGCCTATCTGCAATTGTCGATGAAAGATTTGAGGGTGCACTCTGTGGAACAGGCGCTTTACTACTCCGCCTCCAAAGTCCCCGAATTGACCCGCAATATCTAGCGATGTTCTTGTCTAGTGAGACTGCTTATTCATGGCTGAGGACGCACGCGGTGGGGGCTGTGATGCCCAATCTGAACACAGCCATCATTCAAGCACTCCCCGTCTCATTGCCTGGAATTCATGAGCAGCAACGCATTGCAGGGTTTATAGGTGCGCTCGACGACCGCATCACTCTCCTGCGAGAAACCAACGCCACCCTCGAAGCCATCGCCCATGCCCTGTTCAAATCCTGGTTCGTTGATTTCGACCCCGTGCGCGCCAAGATGGAAGACCGCACGCCCGAAGGCATGGACGAGGCCACCGCAGCGCTGTTTCCCGATGGGTTTGAAACGTCGGAGTTGGGGGAGGTGCCGAGGGGGTGGCGAGAGTCGACCCTTGGCGAACTGATCGAGTTGACCAAAGGATGCTCTTACAAGGGTGACGGTCTGTCAGAGGCTGAGGGCGCATACATGTTCAACCTCGGGTGCTTCAACGCCCATCGAGTGTTTGCCTCAGAAAAAGTCAAGCGATACACGGGTGAGTACAAGCCGCGCCACTCTGTGCAAGCGGGCGACCTAATCATCGCGAATACCGACATGACGCAAGCCCGCGACATTCTTGGCCGTCCCGCATTTGTGCCTATAGGATTCGACCCAGGCTTCATCTCCCACCACGTCTACAAAGTCACCGTGCGTCCTGAGTGGCAAGAAAAAGCGCGAGCTATCCGCAGTCTTTTGTTCTTCGCTTTACAGGAAAGTGCTTTTCGGGAGCGTGCGATTGGATTTGCAACTGGTACTACCGTATTGGCGTTGCCTGCGACGGCAGTTCTTGGCAGTCCAGCACTTATTCCAACCGCCGATCTGCTCGACGTGTTCGATGGTGCTGTGCAACCCATCTTCGAGGCTATTTCAATCAATGAGCAGAGAGTCACCACACTGGCCGAAACGAGAGACACCCTGCTCCCCCGCCTGATCTCCGGCCAACTGCGCCTGCCCAAAGCCCAGGCCGCTACCGAGGCCGCGTTGGGCGCTGCGCTGCAGGCATGACGGACCTTTTCGCGGGCACTGGGTCACCATCGTGGGATATGTCGCGCACCCGCGAACTGGTGTGCGCACGGTGGGGTGAGAACGAGTTAGAGGCTTTGCGCCCCGTGCTCCGTGCAGTCACCACCCGGCTTATCCATGCGCGCATTCATTTTCAGGACTATCAGCGATTGGTGAATGAACACCTGCGCCAGCCTTTGGAGTCAGGCACGCCCTGGTGGGTGCTGATGTGGGTGGATGAAGTGAAGGGAATGGGCGCCAGCAACTACTTTTTTGTAGCTGCTGAGGGCTATGTGTATGCCAGCGTGCAGGCGCAGCATGCGATTGCAGACAACTTGGCGCATGTCCTGTACTACAGCCTGGGGTGGAACGTGGACCAACGAATCCCCCTGGGCAGGGTGTCGCTGGGCACGGTATGCGCCCAATTGGCGCGAGAGACGACAACGGCGCCAGAGCTTGCCCCAATCCAGCAGGCCTTGGAGGCGTTGAGCACAGCCCCCGCATACCAAGCGCTCGCGGATGTGACGAACCACATCAAGCACCATGGCGGCCTGCCCGTCAGGGTGGGATGGGGCGACTCTGAACAAACGCCGTTTGAGGTGCTGTTGAGCGCTTTCTCGCGCAAGCAACAAACACAACCGCCACGGGAGATTGCCGCATTTATGGAGGAAACCTACGAAACCATGAGCCGTGTGGTGGTGACTACGGGATTGGCCTTGAATGAATGGCTACGCCACTCTACACACGCTAGTGCATGAGGCGAGTGCGAACAAAAGAATCATCGAGGGAATTGCACAATGACCGAAGACCAACTCGAACAAGAAACCCTGGCCTGGCTGCAAGACGTGGGCTACACCCACCGCTACGGCCCCGACATCGCCTTCGATGGTTCTTCGCCCGAGCGTGCCGACTACCGCGAGGTTGTCTTGCCTTTCCGGCTGCGCGAAGCCATCAACCGCCTGAACCCTGGCATTCCGGTTGCAGCTCGTGAAGATGCTATCAAGCAAGTCACTGACTTGGGCATCCCATCCCTGCTGTCGGCCAACCGTGCGTTTCACAAGCTGTTGGTCGGTGGTGTCCCCGTCCAGTATCAAAAGGATGGCGAGACACGCGGCGACTTCGTTCGCCTGATCGACTGGGCACACCCCGAGAAGAACGAATGGTGGGCCGTCAACCAGTTCACCATCAAAGGTCCCCACAAAACCCGCCGCCCCGACATCATCCTGTTCCTCAACGGCTTGCCGCTGGTGCTGCTGGAAATCAAGAACCCCGCCGACGAGAACGCCAACATCTGGAAGGCCTTCGACCAGATCGAGACGTACAAAGAGCAGATACCGGACGTGTTCCAGTACAACGAGGTGCTGGTGATCTCGGACGGCACCGACGCGCTGATGGGTTCGCTGTCTGCCAACGCCGAGCGCTTTATGGCTTGGCGCACGATTGATGGAGTAAACCTCGACCCACTGGGGCAGTTTCAAGAACTGCAAACCCTGGTGCGTGGTGTGCTGACCCCACAGTACCTGCTGGACTACATCCGTTACTTTGTCCTGTTCGAGGACGACGGTCAGCTCGTCAAGAAGATTGCAGGCTACCACCAGTTCCACGCCGTGCGCGCCGCCATCGAAGAAGTGGTGACCGCATCCCGACCTGGTGCCTCCCGCAAGGGCGGTGTGGTGTGGCACACCCAAGGCAGCGGCAAGAGCATCACCATGACCTGCTTTGCCGCCCGTGTGATGCAAGAAGCCGCGATGGAGAACCCCACCATCGTGGTTATCACCGACCGCAACGACTTGGATGGGCAACTGTTTGGGGTGTTCAGCCTGGCCCAAGACTTGTTGCGGGAGCAGCCCACCCAGGCACTGACCCGTCCAGACCTGCGCGCCAAGTTGGGCAACCGCCCCTCGGGCGGCATCATCTTCGCCACGATCCAGAAGTTCATGCCGGGTGAGGATGAAGACACCTTCCCGGTGCTGTCCGAGCGCAGCAACATCGTTGTGATCGCGGACGAGGCCCACCGCACCCAATACGGCTTCAAGGCCACCCTCAAAGGTAAGCCCGGCGAGGAGAAATACCAGGCGGGCTACGCCCAGCATCTGCGTGATGCCTTGCCGAATGCCACCTTCGTGGGCTTCACTGGCACCCCGGTCAGCAGCACCGACCATGACACCCGTGCTGTGTTTGGCGAGTACATCCACGTCTACGACATGCAGCAGGCCAAGGAAGATGGCGCCACGGTGGCCATCTACTACGAGTCTCGCCTGGCCAAGCTGCGGCTGAAAGACGAAGACCTGCCCAGCATTGACGACGAAGTGGATGAGCTGGCCGAGGACGAAGAAGAAAGCCAGCAGGCCAAGCTCAAAAGCCGCTGGGCCGCCCTGGAAAAGATTGTCGGTGCCGAACCCCGTGTCGCCAGCGTGGCCGCTGACCTGGTCGCGCACTTTGAAGAGCGAAGCACCGCCCAATCGGGCAAAGCCATGGTCGTGGCCATGAGCCGTGACATCTGCGTGCACCTGTACAACGAGATCATCAAGCTGCGCCCTGACTGGCACGACCCAGACCCCGAGAAAGGCGCCATCAAGATCGTGATGACCGGATCGGCCAGCGACAAAGCCCTGCTGCGCCCCCACATCTACGACGGCAAGGTCAAAAAACGCCTGGAAAAGCGCTTCAAAGACCCCCCCGACCCGCTGCGCCTGGTGATCGTGCGCGACATGTGGCTCACCGGCTTCGATGCCCCCTGCGTTCACACCCTGTACGTGGACAAGCCCATGAAGGGCCATAACCTCATGCAGGCGATTGCCCGCGTGAACCGGGTCTTCAAGGGCAAGCAAGGCGGCCTGGTGGTGGACTACATCGGCATTGGCAACGAACTCAAAGCCGCCATGAAGGAGTACACCGCCAGCAAAGGCCGGGGCACTCCCACCGTAGATGCCCGCGAGGCGTATAGCGTCCTCATGGAAAAGCTCGATGTCCTGCAATCCATGCTGCATGGCTGCGATTACAGCGACTTCCTCACCGGGGGCCACCAAACCCTGGCAAGGGCCGCCAACCACATCCTGGGCCTGCGGGAAGAAGGCGGCAAGGACGGCAAACGCCGCTTTGCAGACACTACCCTGGCACTGACCCAAGCCTTCTCGCTGTGCTGCACGCTGGACGAAGCCAAGGCAGTGCGGGAAGAAGTCGCCTTCATGCAGGCCGTCAAAGTCATCTTGACCAAACGGGACATTACCGCCAAGAAGCGCACCGACGAACAGCGCGACGAAGCCATCCGGCAAATCATCAGCAACGCTGTGGTGTCTGACCAAGTAGTGGACATCTTTGACGCTGTGGGCCTGGACAAACCCAACATCGGTCTGCTGGACGATGAATTCCTGGCGCAGGTGAAGAACCTACCCGAGAAGAACCTGGCGGTGGAACTGCTCGAACGTCTGCTCGAAGGCGAAATCAAGAGCCGCTTCGGCACCAACGTGGTGCAGGAAAAGAAGTTCTCCGACCTGCTGGGCAACGTGATCAAGCGCTACCAGAACCGCTCGATTGAAACCGCCCAGGTTATGGAAGAACTGGTCGAGATGGCCAAGAAGTTCCGCGAGGCCGCCAGCAGGGGCGAGCAACTGGGCCTGACCGAAGACGAAGTGCGCTTTTACGACGCCCTGGCCACCAACGAATCAGCCGTTCGAGAACTCACCGACGAAACCCTCAAGAAGATCGCCCATGAACTGACCGAGAACCTGCGCCAGAACTTGTCCGTGGACTGGTCCGAGCGCGAGAGCGTGCGGGCCAAGCTGCGACTGATGGTCAAGCGGGTCTTGCGCAAGTACAAGTACCCGCCAGACTTGCAGGAAGAGGCGGTGGACTTGGTGCTGCGGCAAGCCCAGGTGTTTGGAGACAACTGGGGCAGCACCTAGCCGGACTCCGGGGCGAACCGACGCGCCAATATTGATGAGCACTTCGCTCAGGGATTCTTGGTACCGAAGGCTTTCACGGCATCAAGCAAGCCCTTTGCGAGCGTGCGGATGCCGCTCAAGTTGTAGCTGCCACCGATCTGTTCATAGGCATAGCGGGCTTGAATGAAGTAGTTCGAGCACTCGGCAAGTAGCGGTGCCAGCTGTTCTCCTGACGCCTCCAGAAACTCAGACTCAATAGCAGCCTGAGTAGGCAGTTCAAGAGACGCAAACACAGCTGCGCCGACAAAGCGCGCCTGATTGCCGGGTTGAGGCATGAGCATAAATTGGCGGACCTGTTGCAGGTACCTCCCCCACCTCCAACATGTCCTCCCAGCGCGTGGTGTAGGCCGGTGACCTGCGCTCCTGTCGCATAGTCCAACTGGCAGTCTGTCCCTGGGCCTGCACTCCGGCGCTGGCGAGCTTCACCGTTCCACGTCCATAGCGCTGGTTGAGTTCATCGAGCACCCCCATCAGCCGCTCCCGAGAGCCTGCGTGGCTCTCCAGCGGTTCTAGCTCAAGCTCTCCTTGTTTGAGGCGTGCGCTGTGCAAGTCCAGCAGCATGACGCCGGCCTTGATGAATGCATAGCCCGGTCGGTAGATTCGGCGCAGGCCAGTCATGGCGGCACTGGCACCCATTTCAGTGCCCCCGGTGCTCCCAGTTCCACCACCCGCTTGGTTTTCCAAGGGCCGCGCCGGTGAATGGGGCCGACCGTTCATGAGTGTCCCCTTGAGTTCGTGATCGAAGAGCGGGCGCTCAAGGCGCCTCGTCGTACCAGGCATCTCGCAGAGGGCCGACCTTGATCTCGGCGAGATCCGGCCATCGCTCGAGCCAGCTCTCGAAGGCGGCGCGATCAGCGTCCGTGACGCTCCCGCGACGCGCGGCCACGAAGCCGCAATTGACCCCTCCGCCTAGACTCAGCGCTCTGGGCGCGACGAGGTCCTCGAGCAACTGATCGATGAACCGATCCTGCACATCAATCGACGGTGCCACGCGCCAAGTCAACTCGTAGTCGAATCCCAGCACTTGGAACTCGCCGATGTGCAGCTTCTTGCGAAGGCGCCGGGAGCGAGATCGTTTAGGTGGTGGCAGCACAAGTAGGTCAGTCATGGGTATTTCATGTGGGGGGGTATGCCGTACGTTGTGGCGGGATGTCGCACGACAGGTATAGCCCGGGCTCAATCAACCGAAAAGAAATCGGACACTTCTCCTTGGCGATTTCAGAAGCCATCGGGTTGGTCGGATTGCAAGGCGCCATCACCAACCGCCCACTGCAGCTCATCCACCACCCTGCGCATGATCCACACACACTGCGCATCGGTGCACCATCGCTTGGCCAGCAAGCCTTTCAGCGCAGCCTTGACCGTCGTCTCTTGATTGCCTTCGTAGGTCGCCAGCTTCCTCTGGCAGTACGGGACCATCTGCGACACCAGGTCGTCACACATCTGGAAGACCGTCAGAACTTCGCCCGGCGACATGCCCGGTGCATAGAACCTGCCACCTTCCTCGACCAGGTTCATCTTGGGCTGGGCGCCAGAAACAGCTGCCACGGTTGCTGTCACAGGGAAGTCGTCTGGCACCCCTGGATAGTTGGTTCGGTTCATCGTCATATCGGCTCCATATTGACTGATCCCAATGCCCACGTCGAGCTGCTGCAGGGCATGCTCCCTTCAGGGGACTGTTGGCCCTTTGGGGCGGCGCCAGCCGATTGGTTTGTGCCCCCTGGCCAACGGAGCAAAGCCGTTGCGCCGCACTCGCCCAGAGAACAGCCGCCCCTTCCACACTGGCCCCGGCTTCTTGCTGATGACGAACCCTTTTGACTTGCCTCGGGCGGCGACACTCTTGATGATGGAGAAGTACACCCGGGTTCCGACCTTCCAGTCCATCTCCTTCGGCAAAGCGAATCGGTAGTGGCGATCTATGACGGTCGTTCCAGTGGGTTCACTGCGGCGTTTTACGGCTCTTTGATTCAGAGGCATATCTGTCCTTTGGTGGTTTTCCAGTCTGGTTCGTCAGTGCAGAAACCAGATGCACTTGACCACTGAGCCCACGGCAAGGTGACCACGCGTTTCACCTCTACCTGACCGACCAGACCAGCACACGATACCAGTCGTGGTTGCCAAAGCGTCGCAATGACACCTTCACTCTGCCAAACTTCAGGTCTACTGCGAGGCCACTTTGCATAGACGAAGTGCGCTACGCCTCGAAACTGAGTTCGAGGCAGGCGCATGCTTCTCTCCGGTTTTACCCGAGTCGATTTAAGGTCTTAATCAGGCTGGGAGCTGTCGGTTACGAATCGTCGACCTCATCGCGATACAAGCGAGGGTTGGAGGCCCATCAGCGGGCATTCACCGGGGTCAGCGATCGACCCATTGCTGACACTCTTTGGCAGAAGTCATCACCGCAGAGCGGTCGTTGAACAGCGGGTACGTGTTTGCTTCTTGCCCTGTGCTCGGAACTATTCTGATTGCAAGCGCGAAGCGCCATATGCTTACTCGAGTTCAACCTGAGGTCCGTAGCTAACTGCGTCAATGAGTTTCATCGCCTTTCGGGCCGCAGACTGGGCGGGCACTAGGTCATCATCGCGATGAATCCTAACTAACATCTCTCGGTCCTCGGGATCAGACGCCGACTCAGCCAGAAGACGCGTCCAATATCGCTTTGCCTCTTGATTGGGTAAGCCCATGACCGTTTCAAACGCTTGTCCCGCAACCAATTCGCCTTCGGAAACTCGGCGAAGGACGGCCTCGGCTTCAGGTCCAGCGTCTCGTGCCGTTCCACGATTACGCTCAATGGCTGGAGCAATAGCCTGCCGACGGGTACTAGCTTCGGCGTAGGCCGAACGCACAGTAGCCACGATCGGATTATTTAACGCAAGCACTTGCCCACGACGCAGCGCGTCAATCGCCTCAAGCGTAGGAGCCTGCTGCTGCCGAAGATGCCCCCCGCCACCGATAGCGAACGCTCGGCCCAACTGGGCGACAAGCTGCCCCAGGTCATCCACCATTGAGACCAGGAACCAGAATGGACGATTGATCCTAGGTGACGATAGCGCCGTCACGATGAACGGCCACGCCTCATGCGCCGTCAGTCGCTCGCGATTTAACTCTTGAATGAGTTGGTTGGGTCCAAAGACCCACAAGTCGAGCAGGAAGCTCTCGGGCGGCACGTCTAGATGTCCATCGTTCAGACGTCCATTCGCCGTGCCGACGTAAGCGTCGAATTGTCCGAGCACATCACCAAACGCCCGACGTAGGTGGTGGGGCGCTATTGGAAGCGCGTTCGCATCATTGGGCCGCACGGCGACCGGCAAACCCTGGCCACCAGCATTTAGCCGATGGAATCGGACTGGCGCTGCACGTTCCAGCGTCTGAAGTAAGAGGTTGATGTCATCGTTCGTTGGCGCCACAGCAGATCGGTCGAATGCGTCCAACCACTCGGGAGCTGTCGCCGGAACCTCAGGAAGTACAAGAAACAGGGACCGCAGGGCGGCGCTCCGCTCCCCCAGCGTTTCAGCTTCGATGAAGCGCCGAGCCAAGTCATCGACAATGACCTCTGTATCAAGTGTGCTTTCTGGCGAGCGAGGACGTTGTTCAAGATACGGTCGGACGCGGCTCGAACGCGCTAACAGGTCGTAAAAGACAAGCACCTTCTGCGCCTGCACCATGGCGACGGCACGCGATGGACCTTGACCTGCGTGAAGGCCCGCCGCACGTTCGCCAATAATGAGCGTGAATCCTTCTGTGGCTCTGTGGAGTTCCTGGCGGTGAGCAGCAGCGTCTAGAAGACCATAGGTCAGGAACGAAGCCCGCGGCGGAGGGGCTACCAACAGAGATCGAACGTCTTGAAGCACTTCACGCGCAGACTTGAATTGAGTCCGACTCGCCATCAACGCATCTTCGCCCAGCACCTGCACCAATATGGCGGACAGCGCTTGTTCAACCGCAACACCGATAAGCCCCGCCGACGCAGCGAATTGTGCAGCCCCAACGCGAAGCTCTTGACGTGCAGGCAATCCCAATCCGACAAATGCCAGATGCAATGCTTCCTGGCTGGCTTCAATGAGTCGGACACTGCTGGTTCGGAGATATTGCGGCATCAGAGAACTCGTATTTCTATGTTGAGTGATAGCCTAACTGAAGCAGTCACTCGCGAACTTCCCCTTGTGGTCGGGTGCGGGTGCCGCGTCGGCCACCTGCATCGACCAAAAGCGGGCGTTCAGGAGGGCACCTCCTGAGCGGCAGGTGTAGGACAAGCAATTCGGAAAGTCGTCGGGCTCGACCGGCCACAAACAGTCGTTCAGTATCGCGACGCAATACAGACACTCGGGCGACCGGAATAACCCCAGCTACTCGCCAGCCGGCTGCCGGACAGCTATCGGTCTCACGTCCCGACCGCAATATCCCTGAACCGCGAGATTTCGCCGAAGGCCAAAACGTAGGGGTTCTGCGTTGCAACGGGATAGCGGCTCACAACGAAGTGCTTGATTGCGGTAAGGCCCAACTCCCGCAAGAGCGTTTGCTCGCGCGCGCGCTCCTTCGCGAGGGCCTTCCTGTAGGCCAGGTCAAGAGAGCGGTTGTAGCGAACGAACCTCCGTACGTCGGTCTCGATCCGATTCAAGTCAACGAGGTTGTTCTTGCACTGAACGTTGTAGATCACGCCGTCGAGCGTCGCAACGACGTCGAACTCCGCGCGCTCCACTCTCTTGATCTCCGTAACGTCGAATCCTTGGGTCCGCAGAGCTGCTTTGACCGACTTCTCGAAGATGAATCCAGAGCGGATTTGATATCGACGAACGCGGTTCAGACAGACACTCTTCCAGTGGTTCGCGAATCGATTGAGCAGGGTAATCGAAGTGACTAGGTCGCCGCCGACACGCGTGAACGGCGCGTAAGTGCTGGTGTTGTCGACGTAGTCGGCGCCTTGAACGACAAGCGCCCCTATAAGGGCGTCGGGTAGCTTCTGCTCGGAACACAACTCGTCGAAGCGCTTAACTGTCAGCCGAACGAAATACTCGTCCACAACGAGAGAGAGCAAGCTGCGGATGAACGCGGCCAACTGACCAAATGACGTTTTGTGGAGGTTGAACTCCGCATACGCCGCGGCCATGAGCGCGAGATTGTTCTCCAGCTCGGCCTTGGAAAAAATCAGTCGGCGGTTTACTGAAACACGCTTCACCACGCTGAGGTCGACATCGGCCATTTCGGTGATGGCTGTTCGCTCGGGCTCCAGAAACAACGCGTCCAGTCCGTTGAAGCTGTGACTTGCCAAGATTCCCACCGCGTCGACATCTAAGGCGAAGTCCGGGTACACCAGGGCCAGCATCAGGTTGTGATGCATTGACGTTGTCCCCAGGCCGGCGGTCTCAATGAGGTAGAGGAACTGGTTGAGGCCGTCCAGTTCGTGCAGCCGCTGAGTTCCTCGGCAGACACCAGGAATCGTGTGAAGGAAAGCCAGTAGATGCCGACGGCGGGACTGTAGGTAGCCGATGGCCGTACCGACGGTTGCCAATTCCCGAGCTGCAGGCAGCTGATGCATTGCAAACGACAGGGCGATGGCTTGCAGTTGAATAAGCGTCTGCATGAGCCTCTTCGCCACCAATCGGGAGAAGCGTGACTCCAGTCCTGCTTTGATGGATGGCAGTGCCCTGAGGGCTCCGGCCATGTCCAGGAGAGCCAGTCCACCAATCTCGTCGAGGAGCGGCTCGCCACGCAGTTCTCCCGGTAGGTTGATCAGCTCTTCGATGCCACGGAAGGTCGAGAACCAGACCGCGAATGTGCTTCTTGGCTCGAAGGGCGCCAGGGACGATTCGATGCCGGCACGAGAGTGGGCCAGCGCCCGCATGGCCTCGGTCTGCGCAGCCGCTCCCGTCAATCGTTGTCCTGCCATCCGTCGGATCCCTGGGTAAGGCGCTGAATCGTTGCCCCGCGCTGTCTTGGTGTTGAAGTCGCCCAATATAGAGTAGAGCCGCCCGGGAAGTTGGCTTTCGAGCGCATCGGTCCGGCGTTGGTTGAGGTACGGCTGGGCGGCGAGCCCCAAAATGACATGTACGCTCGCTCTGCCGTTAGCCGTGGGCAGGATAGGTGTTGCATCCCAGATGGGGTGATCAGCTACTGCTGGCAAATGCCCCCCGCGAGGACCGAAACCAAGACTTCTTTCCCATATGCCCCACACCCCGACGCTCGATCCAGCCCAGGAGATCCGCATTGCGGCGGTACACCGGGGCTTCCTCTATCAGCATCTCTATGCTGCCGCGTGCCTTCTGACTTCAGAACAGACCGGCGCTACGTCCGTGGTTGTCGAGCGGGACGAAGATATCGAGCTCGTCACACCAGCGGGGCGCTGCTACATCCAGGTCAAGACGCGTAGCCAGCCGATCATGCCGGCCGACATCAACTCGACGATGGAACGATTCGATAGCCTGCGGCAAGAGCACCAGCAGGGCCGTCGGCAGGGGCGCGCAACGTGCGTGGTGGTGGTCAACCGAGCCTTAGGGCCGACATTGGCTGAACAGGTCGAGACAGGAAAGCTGGCGGGCGACGTAGAGATCCTGTGGCCAGGCCGCGTGTGTTCTGGTGACCTCGGGCAACTTCCACCGGCTTGGGCGAATATCGATGAGGCAGTCGCATGGTGCGTCGACCGAGCCACCGCAGTCCCACTTGCGATGCTGGCGCCCGACTCCCTCGTTTGGAAACTGGCCGGCCGCGTCCAGGCTGCGGCCGCCGGGGAAGCGCCCCATGCGGATCACACCTTCTTGGTCGCGGATTTCCCGTCACTGCTGGACCAGATCCTGATCCAACTGCAGGACTTCCCGGCACCGCCCGAGCAGTACCGCCCGCAGGAGAACGAACCTCAAATCGACTCGAGCTCCCGAGTCCGGATCGTTTCCGGCTTCTCGGGCGCCGGGAAGACTGCGTGGGCTTCACAGGCGGCCGCCTTGAGCAGGCACATCTGCGCGTACTTCGATTGCGCCGAGACGCCGGGGGAGGCCCTCGCCCTCTCGCTGGTGCGTGAGCTGGCCGCCAAGTTGGCCGGCGCCGGACCAGATGCGGTGCGCAAGATCTTGCTGCCGGGCGCCACTGGCGTCGAGTCACTTCGCCAGTTGGACATCTATCTCGAGCGCTTGAGGCTCTCGCCGACCGTTGTATTGGACAACGTGCATTGTGTTTCGGCTGATAGCCTCAAGCGCATGATCGATGCCACGTCGGCGCTGAAGTTCGTGCTCCTGGCGCAGCCGCTTGGGACGTTGCCCGAGATCGAAGCCCTTCTGGGATTGACGCGAGAGCCGCTGAAGGGGTGGGGTGTTGACGATGTTGCGGCGGCGGTTGTCGGTTGGGGGTGTCGAGGGGATGCGGTCACCATGGGGCGCCTGAAGATACTGACGGCTGGCATGCCTCTGTTCGTCAGGAGTGCCGTCACGATTGCTCGCGAAGAGTACTCAGGGCGCATCGACCAGATGTGCGACGCCGTCGAAGCGTTAACGAACCTGACCCAGACCGCACAAGAGGTCATCTTGGCGAAGGTGTTCTACGCATTTCACCCCGCCGCACAACAGACGATTGCGGTGCTGAGCCTGTCCGATATTGGCCTGCTACCAGCCGAGATCAACAAGCTGCTGGACGCGGCCCTTGAGATGAACGAGCAAGCGGTTGCTGGAGTGATCCGGTCACTGCGACCCGCTGGGGTGGTGGAGATCTATGGCAACAAGGAGATCCGACTGCATGACGCCATCCGTGTTGTCGGGAGCCAGCACCTGTCGGGCATGCCCGCAGAGGTCGCATCACGGGCTCGTGTTGCCCTCAAGGATCTGATGGTCATGGCGTTCAATCGTGATCGCAACACGGCGCGCTTCTCGCTCTACACGCGGCTGCTGCTGGCCACTGGGGACGTCAAGACGCTGGTGGACCTTATCGGCGAAGAGATGTTCCACGAAATGGGCGTGGCAGTAGAGGTCTGGCACGGTCTGGAGACGCTGGTCGCCAAAAACGAATCAGATCCGGAGCAGCGGTACTGGGCTCTCGATGGTCTGGTCTTCTCGGACATGAAGCTCGGGCACATGGATCGTCTGGCGCCTAGGTTGGAGGCGATGGAGCAATTAATCGATAGCGGCGCGCTCGGTGAGGAGGAAGTTCTGTCCTTCCTGATGAAGCGCATGCTCCATTTCTCGAATCAAGGTGACGAGGAGGGGGTTTGGCGCGCGATTCGCGAGCTGGACAGCCGATTGCCGGACAAGCCTGTCCACCGACGGGTTTTCCTCTACAACGCGGCAGCGGCGCTCTTTCGCCTTGAGCGCTACGAAAGCGCGATGGGCGTGGTCGATCAGGTGATCGACGAGACGTTCGCGGTTCTCGGCATTCGGCTCGAGCAGGTTGTCGGCGCGAAGCAAGCCGCGCTCTGGGCGCTCATCAACAAGCCGGGACTTGATCACGCGGACATCAAGCGACTCGCGGATGCGCTCGAACTCAAAGCCATGGTGGCCGGCAAGTTGCACGTGCTCGCGCCATTCGCGCGAATCCATGCCATGAAGTTCTACGGTATCGCCGGCGCCATCGACTCGCTGATACGTGTCGGGCAAGACCTCGCTGACGAGTTCGTCGCACGACATGATTTCGTCGGCGCGCGGGAGATTCTTGAGCAACACGTGATGCCAGTGGTCGTGGACAACCAACTGCTGAATCGACACTTGGATGTCCGTGCGCAGTACGCCGTCGTTCTGGCTTACTGCGGCTTGCACGCAGAGGCTGAGAGCGAGATGGAGCGGCTGCAGGTGTACGCGGCCGGCCTAACGCCCCAGGCCCGGATGACCCTCGCGAGCCAACGCCAACTGATCGCGCGGATCAAAGCCAATCCGCTGCAGCAGTGGCGCCCCGGAGTGCGTCCTCTGGCCATCAGACAAGACACGCCGATTTCCGCTGGAGTAAAGATCGGGCGCAATTCGCCCTGTCCCTGTGGTTCAGGCAAGAAGTTCAAGAAGTGCGGCTGTGGTCTGGCCGGATAACTGTGGCGCGCGCACGAGTGCCATCGTCAATCGCCTGACTACAACACTCCCGGTGGCGGATCACCGCTGGTTTCGCCTTCTTCAGTCCGGCCAATATCGACAGCAGGCCGTTCATGACACGGCCTCTACCGACACATACTGACAGACTGACAGTGTGCGCGCCGGGAGAACCGCCGAACAAAGTTGCACCCCACGATGGACCGCTTCCCGCGGGCGCGGAACGCCTGCTATGGGTCGATCGCTGGCGCTATCGAATGACCGCTGTGCGGCTTCCAACGCCGGCCATGTTGCAGTGCGACCTTTCAGGGTTGACCGGCAGCTCCCGCTGCATTGCCGCCGTACCTGTAAATCGAGTCTGCAAGAGCCGCAGCGCGCATCAGACCACGATCACATTGCTTCGCGCAGCGAAGCCCTGAGGATTTTGCCCACCGGCGACTTGGGCAGTTGATCGCGGAAGACGATCTGTCGCGGCACCTTGTAGGCCGTGAGCTGGGTGCGGCAGTGGCGCTCCACGTCCTCGACCGTGAGCGTGGGGTTGCGCGGCACGACGAAGGCGCGTACGGCCTCGCCGGTGGCGGCATCCTGCACACCGATGACGGCGGCCTCGGCGATGCCGGGGTGGGCGGCCAGCACGTCCTCCACCTCGTTGGGGTAGACGTTGAAGCCCGAGACCAAAATCATGTCCTTCTTGCGGTCCACGATACGGATGTAGCCACCCTCTTCCAGCTGCGCGATATCGCCCGTGTGCAGCCAGCCGTCCTTGATCGCACTGGCGCTGTCGGCCTGCGCATGCAGGTAGCCGGCCACGACCTGCGGGCCCCGCACCAGCAGCTCGCCGCGCTCGCCCTGGGGCAGGTCGCGCCCCTGATCATCCACCACGCGCACGCGGCAACCAGGCATGGGCACACCCACGGTGCCCAGGCGCGGCGTGGCCGAGGGCGGGTTGCACGAGACGATGCAGGACGTCTCTGTCATGCCATAGCCTTCGATGATGGGGCAGACCAGCGCCTGCCAGGCCTGCGCGGTCGATGTACGCAAGGCCGTGCCACCCGAAAACGCGTAGCGCAGCTTCGGTGGGCTGGCCTGGAACCAGGGCTCGGCCATCAGGCCAGCGAACAGCGTGTCCACCCCGGCGGTCCACTGCACGTCGAACTGCTCGAAGGTCTTTTGCAGGTTGGACATGGGGCGCGGGTTGGGCACCAGCAGGTTGCGCGCCCCCACCTGGAAGAACACCAGGAAGTTCACCATGAAAGCGAACACGTGGTACATGGGCAGCCCGGTGAGCATGGTCTCGCCGCGCTGGGGGCCGTCGTAGGCATCCAGAAAATCGCGCGTGATGCGCAGGGTGGCCAGGATGTTGCCGTGCGTGATCACCGCGCCCTTGCTGCGCCCGGTGGTTCCGCCCGTGTACTGATACACCGCCACGGGGTGGCTGCGGTGGTCGACAGGTGCCAGCGCCTTGCCCTGCGCCAGCGCATCGACCATGCGCGGCAGCGGCACCGCGGCGGGGTCGGCAGGCCCCGCCATCTTGGCGCGGATGGCTGAGGCCACGGGTTCCTCAAAAAAGTCCCACAGGCTGGCCGTCAACACCGGCAATCCCAACTCTTCTGCAACAGGCCGCGCCACCGGCAGGAACATGTCGCACACCAACAGCAGCCGCGCGCCGCTGTCTTCGAGCTGCAGGCGCAGCTCGCGCCCGGTGTACAGCGGGTTCACGTTGGTCACGATGACCCCGGCCTTCCACGCACCGAACACCGCGATGGGATAGTGCAGGCTGTTGGGCAACTGCAGCGCGAGCACATCGCCCACCTGCAGGCCCTGCTCGCGCACCAGCCAGACGGCGAAGGCGTCCGACAGGGCATCGATCTCGCGAAAGCTGCGCACCACGTTCGCGCCCGTGGGCAGTACGAATGTGAATGCGGGCTGGTCCCCGTGGTCCGCCGCGGCCTGCGTGGCCAGCTGCGCAGCATTGGCGGGCAGCGCCGCCAAGTCGAGCTGGTAGTTGCGCAGGGCTGGCGGGTAGGAACTCTCCCAAGGCGCGAAAGTTGGCGGTGCGGTGGTGGCGGTCATGGGCTTTGTCTCCTGTCTTTTCTTTTACGAACGCTTCAAGCCTTTGCCTTGAAGGCCGGAAGCTTGTCGCCCAGCCGCGCCCCCATCTCGGCACCCAGGGCCTGCAGGCCGCTCAAAGGGCGCACCATGACTTCGAACTCTGTTATCTGGCCTTGCTCGTTGAAGCGCACCAGGTCGATCCCCTTGAGCTGCTTGTCGCCCACGCGGGCGCTGAACTCCAGCACGATGTTCAGGCCGTCGTCGGTGGCCAGCTGGCGGTGGTAGGTGAAGTCCTCGAACACCTGGATCACCGTGGACAGGGCCAGCATCAGCGCCGGGGCCGAGGTGTAAGCCGTGTTCGCCATGGGCGAGCGGAACACCGCGTCGGGATGCACGATGGAGAGCAGGTTCGACAGGTCGCGGCTGGCCACCATGTGGTGCCAGGTGTCGAGCGAGCGGGCGACGGCGGGGTGGATGTTCTTCGGTGCTTCGGTCATGGTGTGTCTCCTGGGGATAAATCGAAAATCAGTCAGATGGATGCGGCGAGCGTCGTGCCCTGCAGGATGGCGCGCTTGGCGTCGAGTTCGGCCGCCACGTCGGCACCGCCGATGAGGTGGGAGCTCTGGCCCGCGGCCACCAGCGCGTCGTACAGCGCGCGCAGCGGCTCCTGGCCGGCGCAGACTACGATGTGGTCGACGTCGAGCACCTGGGGTGCGCCGCCATCGATGGTGATGTGCAGGCCCGCATCGTCCACGCGCTCATAGGCCACGCCCGAGCTCATGCCCACGTTGCGCGCCTTGAGCGAGGTGCGGTGGATCCAGCCCGTGGTCTTGCCCAGCTGATCGCCGACCTTGCTGCTCTTGCGCTGCAGCAGGTGCACCTGGCGCGCGGGGGCTTCCACCTGTGCAGGGCGCAGACCGCCGGCCTGGGCATAGGCGGGGTCGATGCCCCACTCCTCATTGAACTTGGCAGGTGCCAGCGCGCCGCTCTCGCCTTCGTGCGTGAGGTACTCGCCCACGTCGAAGCCGATGCCGCCCGCGCCGATGATGGCCACGCGCCGGCCCACCGGCTTCTTGTCGCGCAGAACGTCCAGGTAGCTCAGCACCTTGGGGTGGTCGATGCCTTCGATGTCCGGGGTGCGCGGCTTTATGCCTGTGGCCACCACCACCTCGTCATATCCCTGGCCCGCCAGGTCGGCCGCTTCTACTCGGGTGTTCAGGCGCACCTCCACACCGTGCAGCTCCAGCTGGCGGCGGTAGTAGCGCAGGGTTTCGTAGAACTCCTCCTTGCCCGGCACCTGCTTGGCGATGTTGAGCTGGCCGCCGATCTCGCTGCCCGCATCGAACAGCACCACTGCATGGCCGCGTTGGGCGGCCGTGACAGCAAAGCTCAGGCCGGCCGGACCGGCGCCGACCACGGCGATGCGCTTCTTGGCGGCGGTGGGGGCGATGACCAGTTCCGTCTCGTGGCATGCGCGGGGGTTGACCAGGCAACTGGTGATCTTGCCGCCGAAGGTGTGGTCCAGGCAGGCCTGGTTGCAGGCGATGCAGGTGTTGATCTCGTCGGCCCGGCCCTGGCGCGCCTTGCGCACGAAGTCGGCATCGGCCAGCAGGGGCCGCGCCATGGAGACCATGTCGGCAAAGCCCTCGGCCAGAAGGCGCTCGGCCACCTCGGGCGTGTTGATGCGGTTGGAGCTGATGAGCGGTATGCCCACCTGCCCCATCACCTGCTTTGTCACCCACGCATAGGCCGCGCGCGGCACCTTGGTGGCGATGGTGGGGATACGTGCCTCGTGCCAGCCGATGCCGGTGTTCAGGATGGTGGCGCCCGACGCCTCGATGGCCTGGGCCAACTCGATCACCTCGGCCAGCGTGGAGCCGCCCTCCACCAGGTCGAGCATGGACAGGCGGTAGATGATGATGAAGTTCGGCCCCACGCGCTCGCGCGTGCGCCGCACGATCTCCACCGGAAAGCGCATGCGGTGGGCGTAGCTGCCGCCCCAGGCGTCATCGCGGTGGTTGCTGCGCGCAGCGATGAACTCGTTGATCAGGTAGCCCTCGGAGCCCATGACCTCCACCCCGTCGTAGCCCGCGTGCTGGGCCAGCGCGGCGCAGCGCGCGAAGTCTTCGATGGTCTGCTCCACCTCATCAGCGGTGAGCGCATGCGGCACGTGGGGGTTGATGGGTGCGCGCAGCGCGCTCGGGGCCACCAGGTCGCGGTGGTAGGCATAGCGACCGAAGTGCAGGATCTGCATCGCGATCTTGCCGCCCTCAGCATGCACGGCCTGGGTCACCTTGCGGTGCTGCGCGGCCTCGTGCTCGTTGACCAGCATGGCCCCGCCCTGCATGGGCCGACCGCGCTCGTTGGGTGCAATGCCGCCCGTGACGATGAGCCCGACCTCGCCGCGCGCGCGCTCGGCATAGAAAGCTGCCATGCGCTCGAAGCCGTTGGCCACCTCCTCCAGCCCCACGTGCATGGAGCCCATGAGCACGCGGTTCTTCAGCGTGGTGAAGCCCAGGTCCAGCGGGGCATGCAGGTGTGGATAGGGGCTATTGCTGTCAGCCGGAGATTTCAGCGGGGCCGGGGCGGGTTTCAGGATGGCGTTCATCGCAGGTCTCTTTCTTTTTTATGCAACCAGTTGCACAAATATAGCCAGTATCCCGCATTTATGCAACTGGTTGCATAAACAATGAAGAACCCTCCCGATTCAGGCAAGATGGCGGCCTTTGCAGTTTCCTCCCGGCGCACCCTTTCGATGTCCCTGCCCCACGCCCTTCTCACTGCCCTTGTCGAGCACCCCTGCTCGGGCTCGGAGCTCGCCGAGCGCTTTGACAAGTCCATCGGCTACTTCTGGCACGCCACGCACCAGCAGATCTACCGCGAGTTGGCACGGCTGGAGGAAGCAGGATGGATCGAGGCTTTGCCCGCGGAGACGGGCCGCGGCCGAAAGCGCCAGTTCCGCCTGCTGCCTTCAGGTCGCAAGGAACTCCGGCGCTGGATCGCCGAGCAGCAGGACCCCACGCCCCTGCGCGACGAGCTCATGGTGCGCCTGCGCGCCGAGGCTGCGGTTGGCCCCACGGGGCTTGAGAAGGAAATCGCCCGACTGCAGGCGATGCACCAGGCCAAGCTTGACATCTACCAGCGCATTGAACGGCGCGACTTCATCGGCAAGGAGCCTAGTCGCGAACGTCGTTTGCAACACTTGGTGCTAAAGGCTGGGATTCTTCATGAGGAACTCTCGCTGGCGATTGCGAAAGAGGCTCTGGAGATTCTGGAACAGCAGTAGGCAGCTTAGGCAGTCCGAGACCAACGATCCTAGGAAGTGCCATGTCAAGTTGCTGTACGGCATCGAACATTGCCCAAGCTTCGATGTTGCTCAGGCCGGATTGGCTCGTCTTAGTCAGCTAGAAAGTTTCGTTCGAATGCAAACAGAAGTTGACGACATCCAACCCTGAACCTTCAGGCGTGGCGGCTTTAGGCTGGTTGCAGTCGTTCAAATTTATGGGAGTAGATGGCCGCTAGTTCCGTAAGCGGTCATCTAGGTGCGCACCATCGCTGGTCTCAGGGGGCTGGCCTAGCCGGCCTGGTGGTTGACTTCGGCTTGCCGGCGCGCTCCCTTCGCCCGCCCCGCTGCAATTCCTTTTCGCTGAGCACGTATTCTGAGTCCTCGCCGAGCCGTTGCACCGCCAGGTCTATAAAGGCCCGAACCCGCGCCGGCTGCGAAGACCGACTGCCGAAGTAGACGAAGTAGTTGGCGTAGTCCGGCATGTGCTCGACTAGGATGGGCACCAGTTGCCCCGAACGGATAAAGGGTGCCGCCGTCACGCCGGCGAGCTGCCCGAGCACCTTGCCGGCCAGGACCGCCTGTAGCTCGAACAGTTCGTCGTTGCAGCAGATCGCCGGCACGACCGGCTGGTCGACAGCCTGGTCGCCGAGCTTCACGCGCCACGGCAGCACCTTCCCTGTGCTCGGATGCCGATAGGCACTGCAGCGATGCGCGGCCAGCGCGGCCAGGGAGTCGGGCACGCCGTGCTGCGCGAAGTACGCAGGCGCGCCGCAGATGGGCAGTTGCACGGGGAACAGCCGCCGCGCGATGACGCCCTCATGGGGTGAAGGTCCAAGGCGGAAGCCCACATCCACCCGATCCTCGACCCAGTTTCCGATGCGGTCGTCAAGCAGCACGTCGGGCTGTATGCCGGGATGCAGATCGCAGAACTCCTCGACCAGACGCCAGAGAATCGGCTGGAACGTCGTGCGCGGCCCGGTGATGCGCAGCGGCCCGGCGAACTCGTCTTTCGCCGACCGGGCATTCAGCAGCGCACGCTGCATGCCCAGCACGGACGGCTGCACGTCCTCGAACAGCCGCTGCCCCGCATCGGTCAGCGACATCACACGTGTCGTGCGGTGGAACAGGCGCGCATCCAGATGCACCTCCAACTGGGCCAGCGCCTTGCTCGCCGCCTGGGGGCTGATGTCCAAGGCCTGCGCCGCCTTGCGCAGACTGCCCAGTTCCGCCGCCTTGATGAAGGTCGTGACGGAACGCAGTTCGTTGATCGCCATGCAGGGCCTCCTTGCAGGCCGATTGTCATCTTTTTGATGCCAATAAATCAACCTATCTGTCACTATTCATATGTGAGTCTCTTGCCTAAAGTTCATTTCAACGAACTTCCGAAAGCAGCGACTCATGCAACACGTCACCCTGAACAACGGCCTGCAGATGCCCATCTTGGGCTACGGCGTCTTCCAGATTGCCGATGCGAACGAGTGCACGCGCAGCGTCGTCGACGCCATCGATACCGGCTACCGGCTGATCGACACCGCCGCCTCCTACATGAACGAAGTGGCCGTGGGCAAGGGGCTGCGGGCCAGCGGCGTCCCGCGCGAGCAGCTCTTCGTCACCAGCAAGCTGTGGGTGCAGGACACCGGCTACGAGCGCACGCAGCAGGCCATCGACCAGTCACTGCGCCGCCTGAGCCTCGACTACCTGGACCTCTACCTGATCCACCAGCCCTTCGGAGACGTTCACGGCTCTTGGCGTGCGATGCAAGACGCCTACCGCGCGGGCAAGCTGCGCGCCATTGGCGTCAGCAACTTCCACCCGGACCGACTGATGGACATCCAGGTGTTCAACGAGATAGCACCCGCGGTCAACCAGGTCGAAGTGAACCCCTTCCAGCAGCAGTTGGAAAGCGCCCCATTCATGAAGGACCTCGGCGTGCAAACCGAGGCCTGGGCACCTTTCGCAGAGGGACGCAACGGACTCTTCCAGAACGAGGTGCTGCTGGGGATTGCTGGGCGACACGGCAAGTCGGTCGGACAGGTCGTGCTACGTTGGCTGGTGCAGCGGGGCATCGTTGCGTTGGCAAAGTCAGTGCGCAAGGAGCGCATGGCCGAGAACATCGCCATCTTCGACTTCGCGCTCGATGACGCCGACATGGCGCGCATCGCTGCGCTCGACACCAACACCAGCAGCTTCTTCTCGCACCGCGATCCGGCCATCGTCAAGTGGATGTCCGAACGCAAGCTGAACATTTGAGCAAGACAATGAACGCTTCCGAACCGACGCTGCAGGCCCGCAACGCGGGCGCCGTGCTGCTTCTCGTCCTGGCCAGCTACCTGATGATCGTGTTGGACATCTCCATCGTCATCACGGGTCTGCCCAAGATTCGCGACAGCCTGGGCTTCAGCCCCTCCACCCTGTCCTGGGTCCACACTGCCTACACACTCAGCTTCGGCGGCCTGCTGATGGCCGGCGCGAGGGCGGGTGACCTGTTCGGCCGCAGGAGCATGCTCGTGCTGGGGCTGGCCGTTTTCCTGCTCGCGTCCCTAGCCATCGGCTTGGCACCGTCACCCGCCTTTCTGGTCGGCGCCCGGGCGGTCCAGGGCCTGGGGTCCGCCATCCTTGCGCCGGCCACGCTGGCCTTGCTGTCGGTGACCTTCCCGGAAGGCGCCGAGCGCAGCAAGGCCTTGGGGTGGTACGGCGCTACCGCGGGCGTTGGGGCCACCATCGGCATGGTCCTGGGCGGCGTGCTGGCGGACCTGCTGTCCTGGCGCGTGGGCTTCTTCATCAACGTGCCCCTCGGCCTAGCCCTGGTCTGGGGTGCACTGCGCTACGTCAAGGAAACGCCCAGGCAGACCGGTCAACTCGACATGCCCGGCGCCGTCCTGTCTACGGCGGGCATGGTCGCCATGGTGTACGGCCTGGTCGAAGCGGCGGAGACGAGCTGGTTGGCAATGCACAGTTGGCTGCCGCTACTGGCTGGTGCGCTGCTGTTGCTGGGGTTCTTCGTCCATGAGGGACGCACTGCACAGCCGCTGCTGCCGCTGCGCTTGTTCCGAAGCCGTGCACGCTCGGGCGCTTATGCTGCCCGGCTGCTCTACCTGGCTGGGGTGATCGGCTTCTGGTTCTACCTGACGCAGTACCTGCAAGGCGTGCTGGGCATGCGGCCGTTGCAGGCGGGCTTGGCCTTCCTACCGGCCACCATCGTCCAGCTGTTGGCGGCTATGACAGTTTCCCGCCTGACATCGCGCTTCGGCAATGACCGCGTGCTGGCGGCCGGCGTGGCGTTGACGGCGGCCGGCATGGCCTGGCTGGCACAGGTCGGCGCCTACAGCAGCTACCTCACCAGCGTGGCGCTGCCCATGGCAGTGCTCGGTATCGGCCAAGGGCTGGCATTGAGCCCGCTGACCATCGCTGGCGTAGCCGGTGTGGCAGCGAAAGACGCGGGCGCGGCATCCGGTCTCGTGAACGCTTCCCACCAACTGGGCGGCTCCGTCGGCCTGGCCATGCTGGTGGTGGTCTTCTCCGCAGCCGGTGGCTACAGCCCCGATGCCAAGGTCGAACTGGCCCATCGCGTTTCCATGAGCCTGGACGCCAGCGCTGCGCTGCTGATGCTGGCCTTGCTGGTGGTGCTCACCTGCGTGGTTCAACGCCGACACATTCCATTGCAACAACAGGAGGCCCTGTCGTGAAGCCATTGATCTACATCGCCCTGAGCGGCGCAGCGGCCACCGCCGGCGCGCAGTCTTCAAACACCACGGCGACTGCGCCGGTCGTCGAGGTGCGCTCAGCCTCCGCACAGCCCGACGTTGAGGGTTCGACCAAGACCTTCACCGGCAGCGTCCGCATCCGTTCGCCATTCCAGGCCCTGCCACCAGGCAAGGCCGGAGGTGCCGCGGTGACCTTCGAAGCCCGTGCCCGGACGGCCTGGCATACCCATCCGCTGGGGCAGACGCTGATCGTCACAGCTGGCCTGGGCCTGGTTCAGCAGCAGGGGCAACCGGCGCAAGCCATCCGCCCCGGCGATGTCGTCACAATTCCCGCGAATGTGCGCCACTGGCATGGTGCGGGTCCCACTGGCGCGATGACTCACGTTGCCATCGCGGAGAAGAAAGATGGCATCTCGGTGACCTGGAAAGATAAGGTTTCCGACAAGGACTACCAGGCGGCCGTGGCCAGCGCAGGTCTCTCCGTCCACGCCAAGTCTCGTGCCCATCCAGTATCCGAAACGCTAACGGCCAAGCAACGCGCAATTCCGCTGATGGCAGCCTTCATGGCGAGCAGCGACATGCCCCGACTCAATGCCGCGCTGAACCAAGGCCTCGACGCGGGCCTGACTCTGAGCGAGGCCAAGGAAGTGCTGATGCAGCTCTATGCCTATGCCGGTTTTCCGCGTAGCCTCAATGCGCTCGGCGAATTGCTGAAGGTCGTGGAGGCGCGCAAGCAGCGTGGAATCCAAGACGCGACAGGCCGAGAACCCAGCCGGGCGGTGGCTACTGGCAACGACTTGGTCATCGCTGGCCAGGCGAACCAGACGGAGATTTCCGGCGGGCCGGTGCAAGGTGCGGTGTTCGATTTCGCGCCCACCATCAACCAGTTTCTGCAAGCGCACCTGTTCGGTGACATCTTCGAGCGCGACAACCTCGACTGGCAGAGCCGCGAATTGGCGACTGTCGGTGCGCTCGCGGCAACGCCTGGCGCCGAGGCGCAGTTGCGCTCCCACATGCGGGCCAGCCTGCGCGTGGGCCTGACCGCCTCTCAGTTGCGGCAGCTGACGCAAGCCCTGGCCGACGAGGTCGGCACCGAAGCCGCCGACCGCGCGAAAGAAGCCCTCACGCAGGCTCTGGCCGCCGCATCGAAAGGTTGACCATGAACTTCACCCGAACTCTGTTGACTGTGAGCGCCGCCATGACCGCCCTTATCACCGGCTGCGCCATTCCGCCCAATGAGGCCGGCAACGCCACTGGCCCACTGGTGATCCAGGCCCAGGGCAGCTTCACAGTCGGCGGCACCGTGCTGAAGACCCCCGGCAGCTACGACAACAACAAGCCGACGGCCGCCGGGCAGAGTTTGCACGGTGACCACCTCTACGCCTTCTACCAAGTGCCGCAGAACCCTAGGGCGCTGCCCATCGCCATGCTGCACGGTGCCTTCCAGTCGGCGCGCAGCTGGGAGAGCACCCCGGACGGCCGGGAAGGCTTCCAGACCCTGTTCCTGCGCCGTGGCTTCCCGGTCTACCTGGTCGACCAGCCGCGCCGCGGGCGCGCGGGCAACAGCACCGTCGCGGCATCGGTAGAGCCGACTCCCAACGACCAACTGTTCTTCGACCAGTTCCGCCTCGGCAAGTGGCCGAACTACTACGACAAGGTGCAGTTCGACCGCAAGCCGGAGACGCTGGAACAGTTCTTCCGTTCGGTCACGCCCAACACCGGGCCCTATGACGCCGGTGTCATTTCCGATGCCATGTCGGCGCTGTTCGACAAGGTCGGCCCGGCCATCCTGTTCACCCATTCCCAGGGCGGCGGCCCGGGCTGGCTGACGGCGATCAAGAACCCCCATGTCAAGGCCGTCGTCGCTTTCGAGCCGGGCAGCGGTTTCATCTTCCCGCCAGTTGAGTTGCCCCCGGCGATGCCGAGCGCGGCCGGCACGCTGTCGCCCGAGGCCGTGCCGCTGGCGGATTTCCAGAAGCTCACGCGCATTCCCATCGTCATCTACTACGGCGACAACTTCCCCACCGAACCGACTACGGAACGCGGCCAGGACAACTGGCGCGTGCGGTTGGCGATGGCCCGGCTGTGGGTGGACGCCGTCAACCGGCACGGCGGCGACGCTCGCCTGGTGCATCTGCCGGAAATGAGCATCCGCGGCAACACTCACTTCCTGATGTCCGATCTGAACAACGTGCAGATCGCCGACCTCGTGTCCCGCTTCCTCGCCGACAACAAGCTGGACTGACCCCTGCCTCGCAACATCGCAACGCAAAGAAACGGAGCCTTACATGGATCCCCACATCCTCAACGACAAGCGACGCGCGTTCCTCGGAACCTCCGCGCGCATCTTCTCCATCGCCGCCCTTGGAGTTCCCACCATGACCACCCCCGCCCTCGCCGCCGACCACAAAAAGAACCCCTTCACCCTTGTCTATGACGGCGCGATCACCCGCAACGAGCCGGGCAAGGTCAACATCCGCCCGGTGAAGTACCAGCTCAACGGTCTGGCCATCGTAGCCAATGTCTACACGCCCGCGAACTACGACCCGTCGAAGAAGTACGCCGCTATCGTGGTTGCCCACCCCAACGGAGGCGTCAAGGAGCAGGTTGCAGGCCTGTATGCCCAGCACCTGGCCGAGCAGGGCTACATCACCATCGCGATGGACGCCGCGTACCAGGGCGGCAGTGGCGGCCAGCCACGCAGCACGGACAAGCCGCAGTTCCGCATCGAGGACATCCACGGCGCCGCGGACTTCATCACCCGTTATCCCGGCGTTGATGCGGCGCGCCTGGGGCTGCTGGGCATCTGCGGCGGCGGTGGTTATTCGCTGTCGGCCGCGAAGTCCGACAAGCGCTTCAAGTCGTTGGCGACGCTCAGCATGTTCAACAGCGGTCGCGTCCGCCGCAATGGCTTCGCCGATTCCCAGCTCGGCTCGGTCCAGCAGCGCCTGAGGCAGGCTTCCGATGCCCGCGCCCAGGAGGCGGCGGGCGCCAAGCTGCTCTACGCGGGCGATGCCGACATGACGGACGCGCAAATCGCGGCGCTGCCCTTCGAGATGTACCGCCAAGGATACGAGTATTACTGGCGAACCCACGCCCATCCAAACTCCACATTCAAGTACACGATGAGCAGTTTGCTCGACCTGATGCGCTGGGATGCCACCGACCAAATCGAGTTGATCGAGCAGCCGCTGCTGATGATTGCCGGCAGCAAGGCCGACAGCCTGTACATGACTGAGGAGGCCTTCGCCCAGGCCACCGGTGCGAAGGACAAGACGCTGTTCAGGATCGAGGGCGCCACGCACATCGAGACCTATTGGGTGCCCAAGTACGTCCAGGAGGCGCTGGCCCAGTTAATGCCGTTCTACGCAAGGACCTTGTGATCCGGTGAAAGCGCTCTCGTAACCACCGAAGGCGCTGCTAACCAGTTCGCTCAGAGTGTGGCCGCCATCGTTGCTGCCCCCGAAGACTGAACTCGGACTAAGACCGGTCACTCACAATTTTCGAATGACCGGCAGCAATCGCTGCAGAGCCGACTCGAGCGCGGGAGCTCCCTCACGCTTAGGCCCGTGCCACAGGCACATCCTCCCACCGCGTCGTGTACTGCGGCGTGCGCCTCTCCTGCTTCATCCCCCAGCCCTTGCCCTTGTTGGTGCCGCCCGTGGCACCTGAGTGCACGGTGCCTTTGCCATAGCGCTGGTTGAGCGCATCCAGCGCCGCCATCAGCTGGGTTCGGTCCCGGTGGTCTTCATCCTCCAGATCCAGCTCGCCCTGCAGCACATTGCCCGGCACCAGGTCCAGCAGCATCACCCCGGCCTTGGCCATCTTGTAGCCAGGCTCGTACATGCGGCGCATGCCAGCAACAGCCGCCCACACCAGCTTGCCGGTGTCCGCCGTAGGCCGGCGCAGGGGCACCACCACAGACTTGTTAAAGCGCGGGCCTGGGCGGAAGGGGGATGTGTGGCTGAACACCAGCAGCTGGCTGGCCAAGCTGCCCTGCTTGCGCAGCTTCTCCGCCGCGCGGCTGGCGAACTCGCTCACGGCCTCCACCAGCGGCGGCAGCTCGGTCACCGCCTGGCCGAATGACCGGGTGCAGGCGATTTCCCTCTTGGGCTCGGGCGCATCATCCAGCTCTATGCACTGCATGCCCTGCAACTCCCGCACGGTGCGCTCCAGCACCACGCCCCAGCGCCTGCGCACCATAGCCGGGTCCAGCCGAGCCAGGTCCAGCACCGTCTGCACCCCGCACTGATGCAGCTGCGCGCCGATCTTGCGGCCCACGCCCCAGACTTCTTCCACCAGCGTGCTGGCCAACACATCGTCCAAGTCCTGGGCGGGAAGGGCGGTCAGGTTGCACACCTGGGCCAGCTCTGCGGGATAGCTCCCCGGTTTGCGCTCGGCCGTCTTGGCGATGTGGTTGGCCAGCTTTGCCAGCGTCTTGGTGTGACCGATTCCGATCCCGCAAGGTATGCCAGCCCATTGGTGGATGCGCGCACGGATGGCGTGGCTGCGGGTGGTCAGGTCGCCGCGCATGCCCTGCAGGCCGATGAACGACTCATCGATGCTGTAGATCTCCTGTGAGGGGCCCAGACCCGCCGCGAGGCTCATCATCCGATTGCTCATGTCGCCGTACAGCGTGAAGTTGGCACTCAAGGCCACCAGGCCGTGGGTCTCTTCCATATGCCGTATCTGGAACCACGGCGCCCCCATCTTGATTCCCAGGGCTTTGGCCTCATTGCTGCGGGCGATGGCGCAGCCGTCGTTGTTGCTCAGCACCACCACCGGGCGGCCGTTCAGGCTGGGGCGGAACACCCGCTCGCAGCTCACGTAAAAATTGTTGCCATCCACCAGCGCATACATGCTGGCCTCCGTCCATCAGATCAGGTGAGAAACAGCTTCACGCAACCACTCACCACGCCCCACACCTCAATGGTCTGGCTGTCGCGGGGGATGATGTCGGGATAGGTTGGGTTGGCCGCGCGCAGCTTGATCCGGCCGGCACGCTGGTGCAGATACTTCACGGTGCATTCGCCGTCCACAATGGCCACGACGATGCTGTTGTGCTTGGGCTTGATCGCCCGGTCCACTGCGATGATGCTGCCGTCCTCAATGCCCGCGTCCCTCATCGAGTCGCCACGCACGCGCCAGAAGTAGGTGGCCTGGGGATGCTTCACCAGCAGCTGCATGATGTCCAGCCGCTCCACCACGAAATCGTCAGCTGGCGATGGAAACCCCGCGCGCACGCTCACCCCGCACAAGGGCAAGGCCAGCGACTGCGCCGCCGTGTCGTACGGCACGGGTAGCGGGGAGTTCCAAAGACTGTACATATTTACAGTATAGCTCCCTGCTGCCAGAATGTTGCCATGTGTACCTACTACGAGGTCCCGGGCCGCGAGCAGCTGGTGCTGCACTTTGGCGACGTACCCGAAGAGGAATGGCGCGACAAGATGAGTCCGCTGTACCGAGGGCCGTTCCTGCGGGCAAAGGGGGCGGTAGGGCGCGAGCTGGTGGTGGGCCAGTGGGGCATGATCCCGCCGCACTCCAAAACACACATCCCCACCGGCAAGGACGGCAAGCGCCTGAGCACCGTCAACGCTCGGCGCGAAGGGATGGCCAAGTCATGGACCTACGGCGGTCCTTGGCGCAAGGGGCAGCGCTGCATCATCCCCGCCCAGTTGTATGTCGAACCCTACTGGGGGACCAAGAAGCACATCCCCTGGCAGTTCGAGCGGGCCGATGGCGAGCCCTGGGGCCTGGCGGGCCTGTGGAGCGAGTGGACCGACCCGGCCACGGGTGAGGTGCTGCCCAGCTACACCATGATCACGCAGAACTGCGACGACGTGCCGGTTCTCAACCTGATGCACCGGCCTGACCCCAAGCGCGCGCCCGACAAGCAGGACAAGCGCACGGTGGTGCCGCTGGAAAAGGGGGATTGGGATACCTGGCTGCACGGCACCATCGAGCAGGCAGAGGCGCTGATCAAAGTGCCGCCGCTGGAGCTGTTTGTGCATCGGGCGAAGGACCCGGCACAGCAAGTCGAGTTACCTGTTGAGTCAGCATGACGCATGCGTGCAACAGCCGGTACTTGCGCCGACTGGACGCAGCAATATAAATTATTGGGTGTCCGGGCTAACGCGAACCCGGCCGCGTCCGGGTTACCTGGCGCATAGCCGAGTGGTGCGATGCCCCGGCGCCCGACCTGTCCGGCTATCGGCAACGGGAGTAGCTTCAACACTACCCCTGGTGCCAGATGAACAAGATAGCCAAACTCCGTATCCAGTCCGCGCTCATCCAACAATGCCGTTGTTTCTACTGCGGTTTGGCAATGATCGAACCTGCGTTGCCTGAGTTCACGCCCAAAGAACTCAAGCCTAAATTCCAAAAGTACCTTCGTTGCACGGCTGAGCATCTAACTGCTCGCCAGGATCAAGGGCGCGATTCCGCACAAAACATCGTTGCTGCATGTTGGTGGTGCAACACTCGGCGACACAAAGGGCGTGAGGAGAATGCGCCAAATCCACAGAAATATCGGCAACGGGTGCAAAGCTTGATGAAAAAGGGCCGTTGGCACCCAGTTAGCGCGATAGCTGCCGCTTTCCGAGCCAACGCCTACGGAGTGGGCGAGCCTTCAAAACCAAGGGCAAGCGTGACTTCAGCAAAACTGACGAACCTGCAGGCGTTCCCGCAAGGCGGCTTGTGAATGCCTGCGTATCTGGCAGACCAACTGTTTGAGTTGGATTAAAGCAGTTGCGGGACTTCCATGGCGGTGGCACTTCGCGCGGTGCGGGTGCTGCTGCCATGGGAAGTATTAATTGAATCGCAGGGGCGGGCAGGCAGATCGGGCTCCCTTTGGGGGCCCTCTCTGTTAGTGGACTCCATCTCTGCAAGCAGCTGTAAAACCCTGCGGGATCCGAGCATTCGGGCCAGAAGCGAGAGGTGAACGGTGCTCCAATCGGGCTCCGTCAAATTCGACTCGAATGCCTCTTCTGTGAATCGCTTCCTCTCTTGGCCAGGCCGTGTGCGCCTGGCAGCTGTGCTGGCCCTGTCTCTCGTCAGCGTTGCTCTCCCGAATCTTTCCTGGGCGCGGTCTCCGCAGTTCGACAGCACAGCCCTGCTCACACCCGAGCCCAGCTCCTTTGCGCAGTGTCCGCAGTTCTTTGCGAACGGCGCGCCACCCGCCATCACGCCCCGGCCGCAGCTGCGCGAGCTTTGCTATGAAGCCTTTGCGGTCCTGCACTCTGGCGCCACAAAGACACCGGTGTTTGTGGCCCAGCGGTTGAACCGCAGGCTCATCGAGGATGCCGATGAGAAGCGGGCCAAGCGGTTCTTTGCAGATGCGCGACTCCCGAGTGGCGAGCGGGCGGAGCTGGAGGATTACAAAAACTCAGGCTATAGCCGTGGGCACATGGCCCCTGCAGGAGATATGCCAACGCCAACGGCCATGGCGCAAAGCTTCAGCTTGGCGAACATGGTTCCCCAAAACGCTCAGCACAACGGGGGCGCCTGGAACAAGATCGAGCAGGACACGCGGCACTATGTGAAGCGGGCCAAGGGAGATGTGTTTGTGATCACGGGGCCGGTGTTCACGGATGCGGGGCCACGTATTGGGGCCAATGGGGTGAAGGTGCCGACCTATCTGTACAAGCTGGTCTATGACGCCACGACCAACAAGGCCTGGGCGCATTGGCAGGAGAATCGCGAGGGCGAGACGGTGGGGCGGCCGATCAGCTACCAGGAGCTGGTGAAGAGAACCGGAGTGGAGTTTTTGCCAAGAAGTGCACTGCAGCATTGAGTGGTAGCAAGAGCCGTGTCAGGGGCGGCGGTATAAATCGGTCCTTTCCAACCTCTACACGCGAGCATCCATGAACCGCGCAGAACTCGTTGAAATCCTGGCTTCCAAGAATGATCTGTCCAAGGCCGCAGCCAATGCGGTGCTGGAAACGCTGATCGACACCATCCAGACCGCCGTCAAGAAGGGCGACGCCGTTCAGCTGGTGGGCTTTGGCACCTTCAAGTCCGCCAAGCGTGCAGCACGCACGGGCAAGAACCCATCGACTGGTGCTGCGCTCAAGATCCCTGCGAGCACGGTGCCGAAGTTTGTGGCGGGTGCGAAGTTCAAGGCGGTGGTGGACCCCAAGGCTGCCAAGCGCAAGGCGGACAAGGCTGGGAAGTAAGTACAGCGTTCTCGGTCGCTACCAAAACAAACCGCCACAGGCTCTTGCCGCTGGCGGTTTTGTTTTTGGGGGGCGCAGAAGGATTGCGACACCGGCTGTGCACCAGATACACCAAGGTGCGCTACCGGGGGCTGAAGAAGAACACGCTGCAGCTCAAGACGCTGTTTGCGCTGTCCAATCTGTGGATGGTGCGCCACCAATTGCTGGGGGCGCAGGGATGAGTGCGCCTGAAAACAGGCAAGGGGCCGCGAAAGCGGTGCAAGCGCCCCGAAATGGGGCCGCAAAACAAGGCTCAAGTGCTGCCAAAACGGCATCCATCGCCTCATCTGAAAACATCGGACTTGTAGCACTCACGAATCCGAGTTATTCAGGACATCCTTAGAGCAACGCGATCCATTCGACGTTGAGAACACCAGAGTACCCCATGGTTGAAGTATTTGAGCAATTCTTCTTGGGAAAAATTTCAAAAATACCGTTGACACATTCCATAACGCCATGGGGCATGGCCATGGCCACGCAGCAGGCCACGCCCGCCACACACAGCAGCGCCATCGCGGTGCCCGGCGCCAGGCCAAAGGGGCGGGAACGGTCGACGGGCATGGTGCCGGCGCCTGCCGCTGCAGCCTGGATGGCGGGCGGGCGCTGGCGCATGCGCAGCGACAGGGCCAGCATGCCCAGGCCGCAGACCAAGCCCAGCGCCATGTACGTGGGCCGCCAGCCGATGGTGTCGATGCCGTACTGGACGATGGGCGGCCAAAGGGCGCCCGCCACGTAGTTGCCGCTGGCACACACCGCCACCGCAATGCCGCGCCGCCGGTTCCACCACAGGGCCGTGTCGGCCAGCAGCGGCGCAAACGTGGCCGAGCTGCCGATGAAGCCCATCACCGCATGCGCGATGCCAAACGCCCAGATGCTGCCGGAGAACGCCGCGCCCACAAAGCCGCCCAGCACGGCCAGCGCGCCCAGCCACAGCACGGGCGTGAGGCCGTGGCGGTCGGCGAGCCGGCCGGTGAGCAGGCCACCCAGCCCCAGACAGACCATCATCAGCGTGTACGGCAGCGAGGCGCTGGCGCGGCCGACGCCAAACTCGGCCTGCACGGCCGGGAGCACCACCGACACCACGTACATGCTGCTGTTGCCCAGCACCACCAGGCCCAGCGTGGCCAGCAGGCGCTGCAGGGCCTGGCGCGAGTCGATGAGGGAGGCGTCTGCAGCAGGCGCAGAAATACGAGTCAAATTGGCCTTTTGCGCCTGATCAGCATGCCTTGGACGCTATCAATTTTGATACACCCTAAGAAGCCAGCAGCGTGGCAGGCTCCTCGCCGCCAATCACCTGCTGCGCCCAGGGGGCCAGCTTGCGTGTGTCGGCGCGCAGCACTTCCTGCTTGATGGCCAGGATCTGCGCGGGGTGCATGGAGAAGCTGCGCAGGCCCAGGCCCAGCAGCAGGCGCGTCATGGTCACATCGCCCGCCGTTTCGCCGCACACGCACACGCTCTTGCCCTGGCGTTCGCCCTCGGCGATCACATCGCCCACCAGGCGCAGCACGGCGGGGTGCAGCGGGTCGTACAGGTGGGCCACGGCTTCGTCGGCGCGGTCGATAGCCAGCGTGTACTGGATCAGGTCGTTGGTGCCGATGGACAGGAAGTCGAAATACTTGAGAAAGGTGCGCACCATGAGCGCGGCGGCGGGCACCTCGATCATCGCGCCCAGCTGCACGGGGCCGTAGGGCTCGCCACGCGCGTCCAGCTCGGCGCGGGCCAGATCGACCTGGGCCAGCGTCTGCTGGATCTCGTGCGTGTGCGCGAGCATGGGGAACAGCAGGTTCACCTTGCCATGCGCGGCCGCGCGCAGCACGGCGCGCAGCTGGGTGCGGAACATGGCCGGGTCGGCCAGGCTCCAGCGGATGGCGCGCAGGCCCAGCGCGGGGTTCAGGTAGTTGTCCTTGTGGGCCTTGTTGTCGAGCGGCTTGTCGGCCCCCACGTCGATGGTGCGGATGGTGACGGGCAGGCCCTGCATGCCGTCGATGGCCTCGCAGTAGGCGCGGTACTGCTCGTCCTCACCAGGCAGGTTGCCGCTTTTGCCCATGAACAGAAATTCGCTGCGGAACAGGCCCACGCCCACGGCGCCCGCGCGCACGGCAGCGGCGGCGTCGCCGGGCTGCTCGATGTTGGCCAGCAGCTCGATCTTGTGGCCGTCGATGGTGATGGCGGGCGTGTGCCGCAGGCGCGCCAGGCGTTCGCGCTCCAGCTCGACCTGGCGCTGGCGAAAGCCGTATTCGGCCAGGATGATGGGCGAAGGATCGACGATGACCACGCCCGCATCGCCGTCGATGATGACCCAGTCGTCCTGGCGCACCAGCTGGCTGGCGGCACGGGCGCCCACCACGGCGGGGATGTCCATGCTGCGCGCGACGATGGCGGTGTGCGATGTCTTGCCACCCACGTCGGTCACGAAGCCCGCAAACACGCTTTGCTTGAACTGCAGCATGTCGGCGGGCGAGAGGTCGTGCGCCACCAGCACCAGGGGCACGTCCACCGTGTCGTCGAGCAGCAAATCCTGCTGCGTCTTGCGGCGCGGGCTGCTGGCGGGCGGCGCCACGGGGCTGGCCACGCCCTTCATGTGGCGCAGGATGCGCTCCACCACCTGCTCCAGGTCGGCCTTGCGCTCGCGCAGGTACTCGTCCTCCATTTCGTCGAACTGGCGCGCAATCACTTCGAGCTGGGTGGTCAAAGCCCACTCGGCGTTGTACAGCCGCTCGGTGATCCAGTGCTTGACACCCCCCGTGAGGGCCTCGTCCTGCAGCAGCATCAGGTGCACATCCAGCAGCGCGGTCAGCTCGTGCGGCGCGTCGGCGGGCATGTCGGTCTGCAGGCGCTGCAGCTCCTCGACCACGGCGTTGCGGCCCTGGCGCACGCGCTCGATCTCGCCCTCAACCTGGGAGGGCTCGACAAAATAATGCGCCACATCCACGCGGCTCGATGCCACCAGCACGGCACGGCCGATGGCGATGCCGCGTGCGACGGCGAGACCGTGGACGGAGAAGGTCATGGTGGTGTGATCAAAGGTTCGACAGGTTCAGGACAAGGGCGAGGTGTGGGTAGGCTTATTCACCCTCGCCAAATTTGTCGGCGATGAGCGCCAGCAGGGCGTCCATGGCCTCTTGCTCGCGGTCGCCGCTGGTTTCCAGCTCCACCTCGGAGCCCAGCCCGGCGGCCAGCATCATCACGCCCATGATGCTCTTGGCGTTGATGCGGCGCTCCCCCTTGCTCATGAAAACGTCACAGGGAAAGCTGCCGGCCAGCTTGGTGAGCTTGGCCGATGCGCGGGCGTGCAGGCCCAGTTTATTGCTGATGGTCGTACGGGTCTTGATCATGTCGGTGACGGCGGTTCTGGTTCTGTGGCGCGGAAATGGCCACCTGCATCACCCCCTGCGTGCCCCCCACCACCGCGCGGTTGACCACGGAGTCGAGGGGTTCGGCCCGGTAGCTCACGGCGCGCAGCAGCATGGGCAGGTTGACACCCGTCACCAGGCGCGAGCGCACGCCATCGACCAGGCGCTGCGCCACGTTGCACGGCGTGGCGCCGAACACGTCGGTCAGCACCAGGGTGGAATCGGTGCCGAGCTGCTCCAGCAGGATGCGCGCCTGGGCCAGCGACTCTTCGGGCGGCTGGTTGGGCTGCACATCCAGCGCGGCCACGCTGCCTGCGCAGTCGGCAAACACGTGCAGGGCACATTCGCGCAGCGCATGGGCCAGCGGGGCGTGGGCAATGATGAGGATGCTGGTGGGGCTCATGGTGGTGACCTACGCAATACAGGGCATCGACACATCGCGTGTCACAGGCTCGCGGAGAAGCACGCGGCCCGTTGTTGCATCGTCATGTGCGCAGGTCTTCATGGTGTGGGGGTTGGCAGCACATTATGGCGCCGCCCCCGCAGCACGAACCACGCATAGGCGCCCGCGTTGCACACCAGGTACACCGCCATGGCCGCCTGGAACGCAGGCACCGTGGCCAGCCCGGCCCCCGCAAACGCATCCACGGCCAAGCCAATGCCCCACTGCACCACAAACACGCCCACAAAAATCACCAGGTTGTAGGCCGACAGCGCCCGCCCCGCCAGCGCCTGCGGGAACGCCATGGCCACGGCGGGCTGCGACAGCGACACAAAGGTGCACGACACGCAGAACAGCGCCCAGGCGCCGCCCCCGGCCTGCGGCCCGGCCAGGATGATGCCCAGCAGCACCACCGAGCACAGCGGCAGCCCCCAGGCCATGAGCCGGTCGGCCCCAAAGCCCTTGCGCAGCAGCCAGGGGTTGAGCATGCCCCAGGACCAGAAGGTGCAGAGCATGGACACGTTGATCCAGAACAGCCCGGTGGCGGCCTCCAGCGCGGTGTAGCCCGCCACGCGCTGCATCCACGGCCCGGCCCACAGGGTTTGCATGGCCACCATGCCGCCGTAGCAGAAGAACCCCAGCGGCGCGAGACGCTGGAAGTAGGGGTGGCGCCACACCACGCCATAGCCCTGGGGCACGGCCTCTGCGGCACCAGAATCTGCCTTCGCCTGCCCCGCCGGGCCCCAGCCCGGCACCCAGAGGGCAATCACCACCATCGACAGCGCAATCAGCACCGCCAGCCCCCAGAACAGCGGGCGCCAGCCCACCAGCGGCAGGGCCCATTGCACCGGCAGCGTGGACGCCACCATGCCCAGCGAGCCGGTCATGAGCATCCACGAGTTGGCGCGCATCTGGGCCACGGGGTCCAGCCAGCGGCGGTAGCCTGTGAGCGGCGCCATCAGGCAGGCACTGACCCCCGCGCCGCACAGCACGCGCCCGGCCAGCAGGCCCGAAAACCCGGTGGCCGCCGAAAACACCAGGCTGCCCACCACGGCCACGCCCAGAAACCCCAGCGCGACCTTCTTGGGTCCGTGGCGGTCCAGCCAGGTGCCCAAAGGCAGCTGGGTGGCTGAGAAGCCCAGAAAGTACCCGCCCGCCAGCAGCCCCAGATCCCGCGCCTGCAACGAAAACTCCTGGGCCAGCGTGGGCGCCAGCGTGGCCGTGACGGCCCGCACCAGCGCCGACAGAAAGTAGGCAAACGCAAAGGCCAGGAAAACAATGACGGCCGAGCGCCGCGACAACAGGCCGGACGACACGCCACTCATGGCAGCGCCAGGCCGGCAAAAAACTGCTCAGCCACCTCCGGCCGGGGCTTCTGGCTGTAGACCACCGCGTGGAACAGCCGCACCTCGGGGCCTGCCGCACGCGCAAACCACACGGCCTGCGCCGTGACCGCCGCGCCGTCGGCGCGCTGGCCCTGGGCCACGGTGCGCAGCGACTGCGGCAGCGGCAAGGCGCCGCGCGGTGTGTAGGGGGTGTCGGCCGCCGAAGCGGCCGCCTGTGGGCCCAGGCGCGCCAGCACCGCCGCGCGCCAGTGGGTGAGCGCCGTGCCCACCTGGGCCGGATCGGCCAGCGCCGCGTGCGACACGGCAAAGGTGGCGCCATCGGCATCGCAGCCCACCATGGCCAGCGTCACCGGCGCCCCGGCCAGTTCCACGGTGCGGGTGGCCTGGTCGGGCTTGCAGGGCAGCGTGATGGTGAGGCCCGCCTCGGGCGAGGCCACGGTGCGCCAGTTCAGCGCGGGACTGCAGCCCGCCAGCAGCAGGGCCAGCGCCCCGGTCAATGTCCAATGCATCGGCCCATTATCGACAGAGCGTCGGCAGAGCGGCCCGAACTTTTGCAGCCGGGCCGACTCGACCCCCTGGGCCAGCCCTCCGGCACAATGCCGGGTGGGCCTCGGCGCCTCGTTCTTTCTGGATGGTGAAATCATGGCGATCAAGCATTGGGCAGCAGGTGTGGCGGTGGCAGCGTTTGCGGCCGTGGGCGCGTACGTCTACCTGGACACAGGCCGCGCCGAAGCGCCCGCATCGACCTTTGTGCTGCTGGATGGCACCAGCAAATCCACCGCCGACCTGAAGGGCAAGGTCACCCTGGTGAACTTCTGGGCCACGAGCTGCACCACCTGCGTGGCCGAGATGCCCGAGATCGTCGCCACCTACAACAAGTACAACGCCAAGGGATTCGAGACCCTGGCCGTGGCCATGAGCTACGACCCGCCCAGCTACGTGGTCAACTTTGCCGAAACGCGCAAGCTGCCCTTCAAGGTGGCCATCGACAACACCGGCGCCGTGGCCAAGGCCTGGGGCGATGTGCGCCTCACGCCCTCGACCTTCATCGTCAACAAGCGCGGCGAGATCGTGAAAACCTACGTGGGCGCGCCCAACTTCCCCGAGCTGCACCAGCTCATCGAGAAGCTGCTGGCAGAGACCTGACCCGGTGTGAGCCGGACGGCGGGGCTGCTCTGACGAACAAGGGGCTGATTTCCAAAGAAATCAGCCCCTTGCGCGCTATGGGATTGCCCCATCAGCTATTCATTCAATAGCAATCATCACTTCGCACGGTAGTTGTCGTGGCAGGCCTTGCAGGTGCCTGCGGCAGCGCCGAACGCGGTCTTGAGGTTATCGAGGTTGCCCGTCTTGGCAGCGGCGGCCAGCTTGACCGACTCGGCCTGCAGCTTGTCCGAATGTTCCTTGAACTTGGCCTGCTCGGTCCAGATCTCCGGCAGCGCCTTGGTGGGTGCGCCCTTGTCCGTGCCCGCGCCAAAACCGGCCCAGGGCAGCTTGGCCATTTCGGCCACCACGTCGGCGTTCTCCTGCGCGGCCTTGGCATCAAACGGCACGCGGCCATTGGCCATGGCGCCCAGGCGGCCGAAATGCTGGCCCATCACGAAGAGTGCGCTCTGGCGGTACTTGATGGCGTCCTCGGCCTTGGCAAACTGGGCCGAGGCGGGGGCCGACACGGTCAGCGTGGCGGCAGCAAGGGCAAATGCGGCAAGTGCTTTCATGGGAGATTTCCTTTGTCGTGGGGTGGGCTCCCACCTTGGGGCCCGGTGGCAGTATGCCGCTTTGGGCCTGTTTTCGCATGGCCGGGGCCCTTCCGGCCGCGCGTGGCCTCCTTCACAATGCGCCCATCCTGCCTTTTCCCTCGCTTTTGCTGCCATGACGCCACACACCGTACGCATCTGGGACCTTCCCACCCGCCTCTTCCACTGGGCCCTGGCCGCCTGTGTCATTGGCCTGGTCATCACCGCCAAGGTGGGCGGCAACGCCATGGAGTGGCACTTTCGCCTGGGCTACGCCGTGCTGGCACTGCTGGTCTTTCGAGTGGTCTGGGGGCTGATCGGCGGGCGCTGGTCGCGCTTCTCGGCCTTTTTGTACTCACCCGCCCGGCTCGTGCGCTACCTGCGCGGCAACGCCCACCCCGAGGACAACGCCGGGCACAGCCCGCTGGGTGCGCTGTCGGTGTTTGCGCTGCTCGCAGTGTTGGGCGCGCAGGTGGGCACGGGCCTACTGAGCGACGACGAAATCGCTTTTGCCGGGCCGCTCACCCGTTTTGTTTCCAACACCGTGGTGGGCCAGGCCACGGGCTACCACAAGGAGATTGGCCAGTATCTCGTGCTCGGCCTGGTCGCCCTGCATGTGCTGGCCGTGCTGTTCTACGTGTTGGTGCGCAAGCACACCCTGGTGCGCCCCATGTTGGGCGGCGACAAGGCCCTGCCCGTGCCCGCCACGCCCTCGCGCGACGATGCGCTGAGCCGCGCCCTGGCGCTGGTGGTGCTGGCCGGCAGCGCGGGGCTGGCCTGGTGGGTCTCGTCGCTGGCCATGGCGGCGGGGTTCTGACGGGCTCTAAGGACGACCTCGCTACACTGCGGCTTCCATCGTTTTGCCCCCTCGCGTTTTGGACAAGCCTTCCATCACCCTGCGAACCCCCAGCACCCCTGCCGAGCTGGACGCCGTGCGCGACATCTTCCGGGAATACGCCAGCACCCTGGGCGTGGACCTGTGTTTCCAGGGCTTTGACGCCGAACTCGCCCAGCTGCCGGGCGACTACGCCGAGCCCCGCGGCGCCCTGCTGATCGCCGAGGTCGAAGGCGCCGTGGCAGGCTGCTGCGCCCTGCGCCCCCTGGATGCCGCCGACTACCCCAACGCCAGCGAAATGAAGCGCCTGTATGTGCGCAAGGCGTTTCGGGGTTTTGGCCTGGGGCGCGAGCTGGCCGAGGCCATGCTGGACCGCGCAAGGCAGGCGGGCTATGCCTGCGTGCTGCTCGACACCCTCGATGACATGGAATCTGCCCGCGCTCTGTACACCGATCTGGGGTTTGAGGAGATTCCGCCCTACTACCACAACCCCATTGCTGGGGCACATTACCTCAAGGTCGATATTTCTTGAGCTTTTTTGGGCCTTTGCGCGCATCCCACAAGCCCTGATTGCTATCAATTTGATAGTTCACATAGAATCGCAGCGGCCTGGTGCCAAGCATGTCGAGCCTGCACAGGTTCGGGCCGTGGGGCAGCCCCACGGTGTTCTCCTCATACGCGCACATTGGGGCGCGCGAACCAGCCGCCACCGGTGGCAAACAGTTCGCGCCCAACCCGCTGGTTGGTACCAGGCCAACCTCTTTCTGAACGCCGCGCCGTGACGCTGTCGGCCCCCATCCGCGCCCTGGCCAGGGCCTTGGCACTGGCCCTGCTGGCCGATGCAGACGGCCCCGAGCGCCGCAGCCTGCGCGCACTGGTGGCCCGGGCCGGGCACTGCCTGGGCCATGCGGCCCCGGAGCCCGGCCCTCCGCCATTGCCCGAGGTGCTGTTGGAGCAACTGCGCCGCCTGTCCACAGTGTCCGCAGCCGAATGGGCCCGGCTGGAGCCCGAAGACCTCGCCACCTGGCTGTGCCGGGGTTTCTGGTGGCGCAAGGCCAGGGTGCGCAACGGCACTGCGCCCTGGCAGTTGCAAGATGGCGGGGACCTGGTTACTGAAGATGACGACATCGGCTTTTGGGACCCGGAGGACAACGACGGCGACGACCCCTCCGCCACGCCGTGGCACCTGCGGACGGACGCCCAGCTCGCCCAGAGCTTCCGCACCTGGGCGGCAAGCCCCCGCACGGGCAGGCCTTTGCACTGGCTGCTGCGCCCCGGCACGGCAGGTCCAACCCCCGCCTGGATGGGCAGTGCCCCGCAGTGCTCCGCCCCTGTGCTGGCCACGGCACAGGACCTGGTCGAGCTGCTGGGCGTTCCCCTGGAGGATCTGCTGTGGCTGGCGCCCGACCATGGCCACTGGCGCGAACCCCAGGGCGGCTATGCCCTGCCCGCATCGCACTACCGCTACCGCCTGCTGCCCAAACCCAGCGGCGGCCTGCGGCTGCTGGAGGCCCCACGCCCACGCCTGGCAACCGCCCAGCGCCGCATTCTGGACCGCCTGCTGGCAGGCATTCCGGTCCACGAGGCCGCGCACGGCTTTGTGCGGGGCCGCAGTGTGGGTAGCCATGCGCAGGTGCATACCCGGCAGGCGGTGGTGGTTCGTTTTGATCTGGCCGATTTTTTCACCCACATCAACGCCACGCGTGTACGGGCGCTGTGGCGCGCGCTGGGGCATGGCCGCCCGGCGGCCGAGCTGCTCACGCGCCTGACCACCACGCGCACGCCTGCGCCTGTCCGCGAGCGCCTGTGGGAAGACAACGCACCGACCTCGGCGCAGACGATTGTGCAGCGCCGCTCCACCCACGCCCGCCTGGCGCAGCTCCATCTGCCCCAAGGGGCACCCACCTCACCCGCTCTGGCGAATCTGTGCGCGTTTGGGCTGGATTTGCGGCTGCATGCACTGGCGCAGCGCTTTGGCGCGCGCTACACACGGTATGCGGATGACCTGGTGTTTTCAGGCCCGCAGGACCTGCAGGGCCAGTTTGGCGCGCTGCGCGCCTGGGTCGGCGCCATCGTGCAGGACGAGGGTTTTGCACTGCGCGGTGACAAAACCCGGCTGATGCCCGCCCACCGGCGCCAGTCCGTCACGGGGCTGGTGGTCAATCAGCGCCCCAACTACAGCCGGGAGCAGTTCGACATCCTGAAGGCCCGGCTGCATCGGCTGGCGCGCCTGCCCGGGGTGGATGTGGGCGAGCGCGCGCGCCTGGAGGGAGAAATCCACTGGGCGGGCCAGTGGCTGGCACCGACGCGCAGAGAGAAGCTCCTGCGGCTGTTCGGTGCCATCCGATTCACGGACGCGCCTCAGGATAAGTGGTAACTCAGGCCTTCTGGGCTTGCTGCAGCAACGTGTCCGCGTCGCTGACTTCGAACTTGCCAGGGCCTTCCACGTTGAGTGTGAGCACCTTGCCGTCGCGCACCAGCATCGAGTAGCGGTTGCTGCGCAGGCCCAGGCCCTTGCCCGTCAGATCCAGGGTGAGGCCGGTGGCCTTGGCGAAGGTTGCATCGCCGTCGCCCAGCATGCGCACCTTGCCATCGGTCTTCTGGTCGCGCGCCCAGGCGCCCATCACGAAGGCGTCGTTCACGCTCACGCACCAGATCTCGTCCACGCCAGCGGCCTTGAACTCGGCGGCCTTTTCAACGTAGCCGGGCACATGCTTGGCCGAGCAGGTGGGGGTAAAGGCGCCCGGCAGTGCAAACAGGGCAATCGTCTTGCCTGCCGTGGCCTTGTCCACCGGCACGGGGTTCGGGCCAATGCTGCAGCCTTCGCCCTCGACTTCGGAATATTCCATCAGGGTGGTTGCAGGCAGGGTGTCACCGACTTTGATCATTGTTATCTCCTTGGAGGTTGGTAGATGGGGGAAGGGGTCAACGGAGGACCCCGGGTGGGCCCGGGAATTTGCCGGGGCCATTCCAGAAAGGCGGCCCACAAAGCAAAACGACCCACATTGTGGGTCGTTTTGAAGGGCCTTGCAGACCGGGGGGTTGCCCCGGGCTTCAATGCAGCACTGCCTGTTACAGCAGACCGGCCTTTTGCACCAAGCGGGTGGCCACCCAGTTCTTGGTCTTGGAGAGCGGACGGCTCTCGGTGATTTCGATCGTGTCGCCCAGCTTGTACTCGTTGTTTTCGTCGTGCGCGTGGTACTTGCTCGACTTGGCAACGATCTTGCCGTAGAGCTCGTGCTTCACACGGCGCTCGATCAGCACGGTCACGGTCTTGTTACGCTTGTCGCTGACCACCTTGCCAACCAAGGTGCGCTTGAGGGATTTTTTAGCTTCCGTCATAGGGGCTCCTTACTTGGCGGCTTGCTTTTCAGCAAGGATGGTCTTGGCACGTGCGATATCACGGCGGGTGGTGCGCAGCGTGTTGGTGTTAGCCAGTTGCTGCGTAGCCTTTTGCATGCGCAGGCCGAAGTGGGCCTTTTGCAGCGCCTTGATTTCGGCTTCGATGCCAGCAACGTCTTTTTGGCGCAGTTCAGTAGCTTTGGTCATTTTCATGGTCTCCTGAATTACGCGCCGAGGTGACGGCTGACGAACGTGGTGCGCAGCGGCAGCTTGGCAGCAGCCAGGCGGAACGCTTCGCGGGCCAGTTCTTCGGGCACACCAACGATTTCGAACACGATCTTGCCGGGCTGGATTTCGGCCACGTAGTACTCGGGGTTGCCCTTACCGTTACCCATACGCACTTCTGCGGGCTTGGTAGAGATTGGCTTGTCCGGGAACACGCGGATCCAGATACGGCCGCCACGCTTGACGTGACGGGAAATCGCACGGCGTGCAGCTTCGATCTGGCGGGCCGTCAGACGGCCACGATCGGTGCACTTCAGACCGAAATCACCGAAGGCAACGGAGGCACCCCGCGTTGCGACGCCAGTGTTACGGCCCTTTTGCTCCTTGCGATATTTACGGCGAGCAGGTTGCAGCATCTTTATTCTCCTTTACCGTCCGCTGCTGTAGCGGGCGCGGCGACCTTGCGTACGCGCTTAACGGCGGTGTTATCAGCGCCACCAGCTTCCGCTGGCTTGTCGCTGCCGTCGGCCGGAGCGGTGTTGCCACCGACAGGACGACGTGGGCCACGGCCTGCGCCTGGACGGTCGCCACCTGGGCGGCCATCACGGCGTGGGCCGCGTGGGCGGCGCTCTTCGTCTGGACGAGGCGTTTCCACAGCTGGCAGGTCGTTACGACCCAGCGTGTCACCCTTGTAAACCCAGACCTTGACGCCGATCACACCGTAGGTGGTCTTGGCTTCAGAGGTGCCGTAGTCGATGTCCGCACGCAGCGTGTGAAGTGGCACGCGGCCTTCACGGTACCACTCGCAGCGAGCGATTTCGATACCGTTCAGACGGCCGGACGACATGATCTTGATGCCCTGGGCACCCAGACGCATGGCGTTCTGCATGGCGCGCTTCATGGCGCGGCGGAACATGATGCGCTTTTCGAGCTGCTGCGTGATGCTGTCGGCGATCAGCTTGGCATCGATTTCGGGCTTGCGCACTTCTTCGATGTTCACTGCGACAGGCACGCCCAGGCGCGACGCGAGTTCCTTCTTCAGGTTCTCGATGTCTTCACCCTTCTTGCCGATCACCACACCAGGACGTGCCGAGTAAATGGTGATGCGGGCGTTCTTGGCGGGGCGCTCGATCAGGATGCGCGACACAGCCGCGTTCTTGAGCTTGGCCTTCAGGTACTCGCGCACCTTGATGTCTTCGGCCAGCATGCCTGCGAAGTCGCGGTTGCTGGCGTACCAACGGCTGGACCAGTTGCGGCTGACCGCAAGGCGGAAGCCGGTAGGATGGATTTTCTGTCCCATAGTCTTCCCGAGCCTTTAGTTGCCAACCGTCACGTACACATGGCACGTGGGCTTGCTGATGCGGTTGCCGCGGCCTTTGGCGCGCGCGGTGAAGCGCTTGAGCGTGGTGCCTTGTTCGACGTAGATGGTCTTGACCTTCAGTTCGTCGATGTCAGCGCCATCGTTGTGTTCGGCGTTGGCAATGGCCGACTCCAGAACCTTCTTGACGATGCCAGCAGCTTTTTTCTGCGTGAACGTCAGGATGTTCAGAGCCTGATCCACCTTCTTGCCGCGGATCAGATCGGCGACCAGACGGCCCTTATCGACCGACAGACGGACGCCCCGGAGGACTGCACGTGTTTCAGACATGGTCGTTCCTTACTTCTTCGCTTTTTTGTCAGCGGGGTGACCCTTGAAGGTGCGCGTCAGGGCGAATTCGCCCAGCTTGTGGCCCACCATCTGGTCGGTGACATAGACCGGCACGTGTTGCTTGCCGTTGTGCACGGCAATGGTCAGACCGATGAACTCGGGCAGAACCATGGAGCGACGCGACCAGGTCTTGACTGGTTTCTTGTCCTTGGTGGCAACGGCCTTTTCGACCTTGGCCAGCAAGTGATGGTCAACAAATGGACCCTTTTTGAGAGAGCGAGTCATCTGTTACCCCTTACTTCTTGCGACGCGACACGATCATGATCTGTGTGCGCTTGTTGTTACGGGTGCGATAACCCTTGGTCAGATTGCCCCAAGGATCGACTGCATGGCGGCCTTCGCCGGTGCGGCCTTCGCCACCACCGTGAGGGTGATCCACCGGGTTCATGGCCACGCCGCGAACCGTTGGGCGAATACCCATCCAGCGCTTCACACCGGCCTTGCCCAGTTGGCGCAGGCTGTGTTCTTCGTTGGCCACTTCGCCAATGGTGGCGCGGCATTCGATGTGGATCTTGCGCACTTCACCCGAGCGCATGCGCACTTGGGCGTAGGTGCCTTCGCGGGCCAGCAGGGTTGCCGAAGCACCAGCCGAGCGGGCGATCTGCGCACCGGCACCGGGCTTGAGCTCGATGCAGTGGATGGTCGAACCCACGGGGATGTTGCGGATAGGCAGCGTGTTGCCAGCGCGGATCGGAGCTTCCGAACCGGACAGCAGGGTTGCGCCCACTTCCAGGTTGCGGGGAGCGATGATGTAGCGGCGCTCGCCGTCGGCATAGCACACCAGAGCGATGTGGGCCGTACGGTTCGGGTCGTACTCGATGCGCTCAACCTTGGCCGGAATGCCGTCCTTGTTGCGCTTGAAGTCCACCACACGGTAGTGGTGCTTGTGACCACCGCCCTTGTGGCGGGTGGTGATGTGACCGTTGTTGTTGCGACCGGCCTTCTGGAACTGGGGTTCCAGCAGGGGGGCAAACGCTTCACCCTTGTACAGGTGGTCACGCGTGACCTTCACCACAGCACGTTGGCCGGGCGAAGTGGGTTTCATCTTGATAACGGCCATGATTAAGCAGCCTCCCCGGACAGGTTCAGCTCTTGACCTGGCTGCAGCGTGACGTATGCCTTGCGAACATTGTCGCGGCGGCCCACGGTCTTGCCGAAGCGCTTGGTCTTGCCTTTGGTGTTCACCACGGAAACGCCCTTGACCTCCACCTTGAACATCAATTCCACAGCGGCCTTGATTTCTGGCTTGGTAGCGTTCTGCAGCACCTTGAACGTCACAGCATTGGACTTTTCAGCAACCATGGTGGCCTTTTCGGACACGATGGGAGCGACCAGCACTTGCATCAGACGACCTTCGTCAAACTTGAGCGTGCTCATGCGAACATCTCCTTGAGTTTGTCGATTGCGCCCTTGGTGACGAGCACTTTCTTGAATCGGACCAGCGACACGGGATCGGCGTAACGGGGCTCAACAACGAGCACGTTCACCAGATTGCGGGAGGCCAGGTACAGGTTTTCGTCCACTTCGTCGGCAATCACCATCACCGATTGCAGGTTCATCGCCTTGAACTTGTCAGCCAGGACCTTGGTCTTGGGGGAGTCAAGCTTCAGCGAATCGACCACAGCCAGACGGCCTTCGCGGGCCAGCTGCGACAAGATGGCAGACATACCGGCGCGGTACATCTTCTTGTTGATCTTCTGCGTGAAATTTTCGTCAGGCATGTTCGGGAAAATCCGACCACCCCCACGCCACAGTGGCGAGGAAGTCATACCTGCACGTGCGTTACCCGTACCCTTTTGCTTGAAAGGCTTCTTGGTCGAGTGACGGACTTGCTCGCGGTCTTTTTGAGCGCGAGTGCCTTGGCGGGCGTTGGCCTGGTAGGCCACCACGATCTGGTGCACCAGATCTTCGTTGTATTCACGACCGAACACGGTTTCAGGAACATCCAGCTTGGATGCGCCTTGGCCCTGGTCATTCAGGAGTTCGAGCTGCATTAGTTCGCTCCTTTGGAGGCTTTGGCCTTGATGGCGGGACGCACCGTCACGAACCCACCCTTGGAGCCCGGAATAGCGCCCTTAATCAAGAGCAGTTGACGCGCTTCGTCGATGCGGATCACATCGAGGTTTTGCGTGGTCTTGGTGACGTCGCCGAGGTGGCCCGTCATGCGCTTGCCGGGGAACACGCGACCGGGGTCTTGTGCCATACCGATGGAGCCAGGCACGTTGTGCGAACGGCTGTTACCGTGCGACGCGCGCTGCGAGGCCATGTTGTGGCGCTTGATGGTGCCGGCGTAGCCCTTACCGATCGAAGTACCTTGCACATCGACCTTCTGGCCCACGGCAAACACATCCGCCACGGGCACAGCAGCACCCGCGGCATACTTGCCAGCGGTTTCAGCGGTCACGCGGAATTCCTGGATGATTTCACCGGCTTCCACACCTGCCTTGGCAAGGTGGCCGGCTTCTGGCTTGGTCACGCGCGATGCTTTGCGCGAACCGAACGTGACCTGCAGGGCCACGTAGCCATCGTTCTCTTGGGTTTTGACCTGGGTAACGCGGTTGTTGGACACATCCACCACCGTGACAGGCACTGCGTCCCCATCATCGGTGAACAGACGCATCATGCCCACTTTGCGACCCAGCAACCCGAGGGAGTTGCTCAGACTCATTGGTTTTCTCCAAAACTCTCACCGCTGCGACTTCAATTGGCCTCAGCGTTTTGCTCAGCACTTGCGCGCCAGCGTGTGAAAGAAGGTTAATAAAACTCCACCTCAACCCAGCGACTTTGCAGGCGCGAGAAAGGCGAAGCCCTAAAGTATAACGCGGACTGCTTTTTCAAGCAAGTCCGCGTTACAAACCATCGGGCTGGCCCTCGCGGACCAGCCTTCCGGGATTACTGCAGCTTGATTTCGACGTCCACGCCAGCAGGCAGGTCGAGCTTCATCAGGGCATCAACGGTCTTGTCCGTTGGGTCCACGATGTCCATCAGACGCTGGTGCGTACGGATTTCCAGCTGGTCACGCGACGTCTTGTTGACGTGGGGCGAACGCAGGATGTCGAAACGCTTCATGCGCGTTGGCAGGGGCACGGGACCCTTGACGATGGCGCCGGTGCGCTTGGCGGTGTCAACGATCTCAGCAGCGGACTGGTCGATCAGCTTGTAGTCAAACGCCTTCAGGCGGATGCGGATTTTTTGCTTGGACATGGCAAGTTCCTTGTTCTGCTTATGAATTAAGCAATGATCTTGGCCACGACGCCAGCACCCACCGTGCGGCCGCCTTCGCGGATAGCGAAGCGCAGACCTTCTTCCATGGCGATGGGGTTGATCAGCTTCACAGTGATCGACACGTTGTCACCAGGCATGACCATTTCCTTGTCGGCTGGCAGCTCGATGGCGCCAGTCACGTCGGTCGTGCGGAAGTAGAACTGAGGACGGTAGTTGTTGAAGAAAGGCGTGTGACGGCCACCTTCGTC